>PKCS01000039.1 GCA_002862305.1 Phycisphaerae bacterium
GCACTCACCCGGACGCAGATGACGTGCCGTCCCCCGTCCTCCGGGCCGGTCTCGCAGCAGCCGGTCCGGAAGAATCCGGTGAGGGGATCGAGGGAGCAGGGAGCAAGCCGTCCGCCGAGGACGTTTCGCGGTCCGGGTTCGGTCTTTGAATCGGTCGAGATCACGTGCCCACCTCCTCGAAGTGTTCCATCAGGGAGGACGCGCCGCGGGACTCGGACTCCCGTGCGACCGAATCGACGAAGGTGTCCAGGGGCAGCGCCCCGAGGTTCTGTTCCCTGCCGAACGCCCGCACCGAGACCGAGCCCTGTTCCGCATCCCGCGGGCCGACCACCGCGAGGTAGGGGATCTTGAGGTCCGCGGCCACCTTGACCTTGGCCTGGATCCGGTCCGATCCGTGATCGACGGTGGCGCGGATGCCACGGTCCTTGAGCATCCCGAGCAGGTCGTTCGCGTAGTCCGCGCTCTTCTCGCTGATCGGGAGCACCCGGACCTGTTCCGGAGCGAGCCAGCAGGGGAAGGCGCCCGCGAAGTGCTCGATCAGCACCCCGATGAAGCGTTCCATGGACCCGAAGGGGGCCCGGTGGATCATCACCGGCCGGTGTCGCTGGTTGTCGGCCCCGATGTACTCGAGGTCGAATCGCTCCGGGAGGTTGTAGTCGACCTGGATCGTCCCCAGCTGCCACTCGCGACCGATGACGTCCTTGACCACGAAGTCGATCTTCGGGCCGTAGAAGGCGGCTTCCCCGGGCTCCTCGCTGAAGGGGACTCCAAGGGTCGCGGCCGCCTCCCGGCAGGCCTGCTCCGCCCGGTCCCACTTCCCGGGATCGCCGACGTACTTGGTGCCGTCGGGATCGCGCAGTCCCACCCGGACCCGGTACTCGGTCATCCCCAGGGTCGAGAAGATGAGCTTGACGATGTGCAGGCAGCCCTGGACCTCGTCCGCGATCTGGTCCTCCCGGCAGAAGAGGTGCGCGTCGTCCTGGGTGAAGCCACGGACCCGGGTCATGCCCCCGATCTCCCCCGACTGCTCCCAGCGATAGACGGTGCCGAACTCCGCGAGGCGGACCGGGAGGTCCCGGTAGGACCGCTGCTCGCTGGCGTAGATCTTGATGTGGTGGGGGCAGTTCATGGGCTTGAGGAGGTATCCGTCGATCTCTCCCTCGTCCATCCGGTTGGCCAGTTCCCCGCAGCTGCAGCCCTCCTCCGCGAGGCCCGCCAGCGTCTCGCGGTCGATGATGGGGGTGTACTGGCTCTCCTGGTAGTAGGGGTAGTGCCCCGAGGTCCGGTACAGGTCGAGCTTGCCGATGTGGGGGGTGAAGACCTGGGCGTAGCCCTGTCGGGTGAGTTCCTCGGAGATGAAGTTCTGGAGCAGCTGGCGGACCATCGCCCCGGCCGGCTTCCAGAGGATGAGGCCCTGCCCGACCTGCTCGTCGATGGTGAACAGCTGCAGCTTCCGACCGAGGACGCGGTGATCGCGCTTCTGTGCCTCCTCGAGCCTCGCGAGGTGCGCCTTGAGCTGCTTCTTGTCCGCGAAGGCGGTGCCGTAGACCCGGGTGAGCCGGTCGGACCGCTCGTCCCCGTGCCAGTAGCTGGAGGCGATGCTCATCAGCTTGAAGGCCCCGATCCGCCCGGTCGAAGGTACGTGGGGACCGCGGCAGAGGTCCTCCCAGTCGGTCCCCGGGGTTCCGGTGGCGTACCAGGTCAGTTCGTCGGATCCCGCCTCGATCGCCCGCTCCGCGTTGTCGATCTTGTACTTCGATCCCTCCGCCCGGAGCTTCTCCAGGCCGTCCGCGCAGGACAGTGCATAGCGGTTGAAGGCCCGATCCTCCTTGATGATCCGCTTCATGACCTCCTCCACGCGGCTGAAGTCGTCGCTCGAGATCATGCTGCCCTCGGGGAAGGCGATGTCGTAGTAGAAGCCGTTCTCGACCGGGGGGCCGTAGACCAGCCGGGCTCCCGGGAAGAGTTCCTCGATCGCCTCCGCCATCACGTGGGCACAGGAGTGGCGCATCAGGTACTGGGCGTCCTCGTCCGGGTCGCCCTCGCGATCCTTCGCGGTCACCAGTGCCAGCTCGGCGTCCTCGGTGATCGGGGCCGAGAGGTCCGCCAGCTCGCCGTCGATCCGCGCCCCCAGGGCCGCCTTCGCGAGCCCCGGGCCGATGTCCGCCGCCACCTGCGCCGGGGTGACGTCGTCCTGGTACTCGCGGGTGGTTCCGTCGGGGAGGGTGATCAGGGGCATGAGAGGAAGTGTACGCGAAGATGATCCCTCATTCAGAGGGGAAGAGCTCGTTCTGTCCCTCCACCGGGGGAGGCATGTCCTTGAGTTCCTTGATCGTCTCCTCCACGTCCTCGATCGAGTCGAACGACTGGTACTCGCTGGCATAGCGCACGAAGGCGATCTGGTCGGTGGTCCGCAGCAGGCCGGCCACCAGCTGGCCGATCTCCATCGACTGGACCTCCCGTTCGTGGAGTCGGTACACGGTCTCCTCGACCTCCCGGACGATCTGCAGCTTGCGCTCCTCGGGAATCGGTCGCTTGCCGCAGGCGGCCTGGATGCCGATGAGAATCTTCTGGCTGGCGAAGGGGACCCGGCTGCCGTCCTTCTTGATCACCATGAGTCGGCCGGTCTTCTCCACCCGCTCGTAGGAGGTGAACCGCCCGCCGCACTTGAGACACTCCCTCCGCCGGCGGATGGAGCATCCACCCTCGCTCGACCTGCTGTCGATCACCTTGGAGCCGTAGGCCTCGCAATAGGGGCACTGCATGATTCACCTATCGTCCGATGGATCCCGGGAAGCCCAAATCTCGGGGAACGCCACCCGGACCCCACCCGGAACCGGGCCTGCCCGGGGGGAGCGGCCGGCCGGACGCCCGGACTCAGATCTCCTCGACCTCGCGGGCCTTCTTCGCGACCATCTCGTCGATCTTCGCGTTGCCGGCCTTGGTGGAGTCGTCGACGCTCTCCTTGGCCCCCTTGATCTCGTCGTCCCCGAGCTTGTGCTCGCTCTGGGCCGCATCAAGGTTCTTGTTGGCGTCACGCCGCTCGTTCCGGATCGCGACCTTGGCGTTCTCGCCCAGCTTCTTGACCTGCGCGACCAGCTGCTTCCGCCGCTCGGCGGTGGGGGAGGGCACGCTGATGCGGATCGTCCCTCCGTCGCTCTGGGGGTTCAGCCCGAGGTCGGAGCTCTCGATCGCCTTGATGATCTCGTTCTTGGCCCCGGGATCGAACGGCTTGACCACCAGGGTGGTCGCCTCCGCCACGCTGACCGCCGCGAGCTCCCGGAGATCGGTCGAGGCCCCGTAGTAGTCGACCTTGAGGTACTCGATCAGGGCGGTGTTCGCCCGACCGGTGCGGATCCCCTTCAGCTCGCTGCCGAGGTGCTCGAGGGTCTTTTCCATTCGCTCTTCGCATTCGAGCAGGATCTCGTCGACGTCCATCGTGGTTCCTCCATGCCGGCTCCCCGCCGGCTCGGTTCTCTCGGGACTACGGCCCCGACTCAGTCGTCCTTGCCGGCCTCCGGCGCGGTCACCAGGGTGCCGATGCTGGTGTCCCCCGCGACCACCCGCTGGATGTTCCCCTGCTTCTTGAAGTCGAACACGCAGATCGGCATCCGATGCTCCATGCACATGGTCATCGCGGTGAGGTCCATGACCTTGAGCCGCCGCTTGATGGCGTCGTTGAAGGTCAGGTCCTCGAAGCGGGTCGCGTCGGGGTTGGTCGCCGGATCCTTGTCGTAGATCCCGTCGACCTTGGTGGCCTTGAGCAGGATGTCCGCCCCCAGCTCGATCGATCGCAACGCCGCGCAGGTGTCGGTGGTGAAGAACGGGTTCCCGGTGCCCGCGACCAGGATGACGATGCGGTTCTTCTCCAGGTGGCGAAGCGCGCGGGCCCGGATGAAGGATTCCGCCACCGAGCTCAGGTTGATGGCGCTCATCACCCGGGCCTCGTGGTTCCTGCTCTCGAGGGCCTCCTTCAGGGCGAGCCCGTTGATCACGGTCCCCAGCATGCCCATGTAGTCGGAGGTGGACTGGTCGAATCCGCTCTCGGTGGCGAGGGCCGCGCCGCGGATGATGTTCCCCCCGCCGACCACCACCGCGATCTCCGCGCCCTGCTTGTGCGCCTCGGAGATCTCGTCCGCGATGATCATGAGTTCCTCGGGGGAGATGCCCAGGGAGCCCTCGGCGGCGAAGCTCTCCCCGCTGATCTTCAGGACCACTCGATGGTGCTTTCTACTCATGGGGGTGCCTCATCAGGTAGGCGGGCGTCCGGGGGCTCTCTCGATCAGCGATCATAGACTGGAATCGTCTCGGGCACCGCCAATTGCCTGTTCTCGGGGGGGAGCAACGTAGAATATCCTGAGGACCGGAACAAGGACCCCGCTCCCATCCGTATTCCATACTACACCGTGCACCAGACACCCCCAAACCCGAGTTCGACGCGGACCTCGCACCTGGAGGCGGAGGTGGCATCCCTCCGGGAGCAGCTCGACGAGCTGCGGGAGCTGCGCCGCCGCCGGAACCTCCGGAAGCTGGTGCTCCTCGGGCTGGCGGTCTCCATTCCCTTCCACCTCATGATCATCGCCTACCTCGCCAGCTACCGGACCGGCGGCTCCGGCAGCGGACCGGATGCCGGAGACGGGATCGAGTTCACGGTGCTCTCCTCCAGCGAACTCGAGGAGCTGCAGCAGGAGATCGAGCTCGAGGACGCGGTCACCAGCGAGCTGGAGCTCGATGAGTCGATGAGCTCGATGCTGGCCAGGCTCGACGACCAGATCGCGGCCGCCAGCCTCACCGAGCTCGACGTCTCGGGTTCGATGGCCTCCCCCGGGGGCCTGGTGGGGTTCTCCGATTCGATGAAGGCCGACTCCGGGCTGCTCGGCTCGGCCTCGTTCTTCGGGATCGGCTCCCGCGGACGCCGCTTCGGCTTCATCATCGACCTCTCCACCTCCATGCGGAACCCCATCTCCCGGTCGGGGGGGATCGGCTCCGAGCCGGAGCTGACCAAGTTCGACCTCGCGGTTCGCCAGTTCTCGCAGACCATCGGCCGGCTCCCCGACTACGTGCAGGTCTACATGCTGCTCTTCGCCGGCAGCCTCGACAGCCTCAAGGCCCCGGCCTTCCAGCAGTCCTGGCTGTCGATGAACGACCGCAACAAGGAGCGACTCATGGCCTGGCTCTCCGAGCGGGTGCCGGAGGGCAGCACCGAACCCTACAAGGCCTTCCAGAGGATCTTCTCCCTGCGCAACCGTCCCGACGTGATCTTCTTCCTCACCGACGGCATCTTCGATGCGGACGTTCCCGACAAGATCGCCTCCCTCAACGGGAAGGGGCGACGGGTGGTGATCAACACCATCGCGCTCGGCGGGGGGGCGGATCTCGCCACCCTCGAGAAGATCGCCCGGGAAAGCGGGGGCCAGTGCGTCCGCTACCCACCCCGGCGGGAGGCGACACCATGACGCACCTCCTGCTGGCCGGCCTGGTCGGTCTGCTGCCCCACGTGGTCGAGGCCCCGGCGGAGACGATCCTCCTCCGGGATCGCCTGGGAACGATCGAGGCCCGGCTGGTCGGGTTCGAGCCCGGCGGGGCCAGGATCCTGGTCGACGCCCCGTCGCCCGCCGTCCCCCTCGAGGACGATCCCGCCGCCACGGTGCCCGAGCCACCGCCCGCGGTGGCACGCGTGGTCCCGTGGGACCGGATCCGGGGGATCGAGGGGATCGAGGACCCGGTCCTCGAGTCCCAGTGGGAAACCCGATGGCGTGCGGTCTCGGAGGATCTCTGGCGCGCCAGGAGTCGACTCCAGCGTGGCGATCGAGCCCTCGCGGAGCCGCTCTTCGCCCGCCATTTCGACCTGGTGACCTCGGATCCCGAGGGCAGCGAGCTCGCCCTCGTCGTCGCGGAAGGCCTCCTTCGCAGTCGTCTCCGCTCGGGCGAGGTCGAGTCCCTGGTGCCCGCCGCCCTCGAGACCGTCCGGCTGCGGCGCGCGGGCTTCGAGACCGATCGCTACCAGGCACTGCCTCCCGTCATCGACGAACGCCTCTGGCTGGTGCCCCGGCTGGCCCCGGTCCCCACCCGGGTCGATCTCGACCCGACGAGCATGCGGTCGATGGTCCGGCGCTGGTCGGAGGACCCCGACGAGGTGGTCTCGGGTCTCGCCCGGGCCTACGCGCGCATGCACGATCCCCCCGATGCCCTCCTGCTCGGTGGCGTGGACCCCGCCGGCCCCTCGCTGGTCCTCGCCGCCCTCGCGACCCGCTCCTCGGATCCCACCCAGCGGGCCGCCGCCCGCGAGCGCTTCCGGTCGCTGGTGCCCGGGGTGGACTCCGATCCCGCGTACGGACCGTGGCGAGGCTGGTTCCTCGGGACCTCCGCCCTGCTCGAGGAGGACCGACTGCTCGACCCCGCCCTGCTGGAGCTCCTCGCGCTCCCGGCGGAGCACCTCCACCACGATCCCGCCCTCGCCATCCGGGCCCTCTCGGTCGGCGCCGACGCCCTGGACGCCGCGGGGCGCGGTGGGGAGGCCGCGGTGCTCCGGCGGGAGATCACTCGACTTGACTTCACGGTCGCACCGGCACTCCCGGCGGCCCTCGGCAACGACCTCCCAGCATCGGACGCGCCGTCCGAGGAAGAGACCAGGTGAGCGAACCATGAACCACCTCCAGACCCTGATCGTCTCCGCGGCACCCGCCGGCGGAAGCGGTTCCACCCTGTTGAAGTTCATCACGGACGGGGGGGTGATCGGCTACCTGCTGATCCTGCTCTCGGTGATCGCGCTGGTGCTGGTCGTGGTGCACGCGATCCAGATCCGGAGGTCCCAGCTCATTCCCGAGGACCAGATCGAGGACCTCCAGGAACTGCTCGCCCGCGGTGCCTCCCAGCAGGCCCTCGACTACTGCCTCGAACCCGCCAACGACAGCTTCCTGACCCGGGTCCTGGCCCCGGGCCTCACCCGCTTCCTGGGCTCGCCCTTCGGCGCCTTCGAGATCAAGACCGCCATCGAGGACGCTGGCTCCGAGCAGACCGAACGGCTCTACCGATCCACCGACGCCCTGGGCGTCATCGGCGCGATCGCGCCCCTGCTCGGCCTGCTGGGCACGGTCTACGGGATGATCAGCGCCTTCTCGACCATCGGCAGCGGGGGGGGCGGGCCCACCAACCACGAGCAGCTCGCCGCCAACATCAGCCTCGCGCTGGTGACCACCATGCAGGGACTCGTGGTGGCGATCCCCTGCGTGATCCTGTACTCCTTCTTCCGCAACCGCATCGACGCGATCGCCGCCGATGCCGGGAGTCGACTCGACTCGCTCACCATGCTCCTCGAGTCCTCCCGGGCCCCGGTTCCGGACGCCGGGAACGGTCCGGCGAACCCCGGCAGCGGAGCGGGACGGTGAGGTTCTCCCGAAGCAGGCGCCACGGCGGATTCCTCTCGCTCGACATGACCCCCATGATCGACATCGTGTTCCTCCTGCTCATCTTCTTCCTCTGGACCATGCAGCTGGTCCAGGACTCGCGGACCGAACTGGAGCTTCCCCGGGAGGCCGGTGACCAGTCGGCCCGGACCGAACCGGCGGGGCTGATCGTGAACCTGCTGGCCGACGGCACCATCGTGGAGGGCGACGAACCCATCAGCCTCGATCGACTCCGCATCCTCGCGCTGTCCACCTCGTCGACCCCGGGGGACGAGCGTCGTCCCCGTCCCCTGATCCGCGCGGACCGCAACGCACCGGCCGAGCGGCTCAACCAGATCATGAACGTCCTCAGGCAGTCGGGACTCTCCGGGATCCGCCTCGCCACCAGTCCGAACAGCTGAACGAGTACCCGACCTTGCGCATCAAGACCAGGACCAACCGACGACGCAGCGCACGACTCACCCTGAACATGGCGAGCATGATCGACTGCACGTTCCTCCTGCTGGCGTACTTCCTGCTGACCATCGTGGTGCTCGAGCCGGAGGACCAGCTGGCCTCCAACCTGCAACCCGACCGGACCTCCGCCTCCGGGTCGAACTCGGACTTCCAGCCCCAGATCATCGACGTGGAGCTGGTCGATTCCCAGCCCGGCTACCGGCTGGGCTCCCGGCTCTTCCGCGATCCCGACTCGCTCCGACAGGCGCTCGAGCAGCTGCACCGGGATTCGGGGCTCTTCGTCCGCGTGCATCCCGGACCCGACGTCGGGTTCGCCGCCTCGGCGATGCAGGCGGGCCGGGACGCGGGATTCACCAGCGTCACCTACGTTCCCGAGGGTGGGTGAACGATGGCTGGCCGCCCCTTCGTCCGCATCCTCGCACCGCTGCTCTCGATCCTGGTGGGCCTTCCCGCGATCGCCGTCCCCGCCCCGCAGGAGACCGTCGACACCTGGCTCGAGGAACGGGGCCTCGATCGACTGCGCATGCACGCGCTCCGAGCGCGGGTCGCGGACCGTTCCCTGCGCGATGACCAGCGTGAACGGCTCACCGAGCAGCTGCTGGCGGTCTACCGCAAGTTGCTCGCCGAATCACCGGATCCCGCCTTCCGCGATGAACTCACGGAGCTCATCGGCCTCATCCTCGATGAGATCAGCGTGGTGCAGGGAGACCCCATCCGCCTTGACCTCTACACCTCGGAGTGGCGGGCACTGATCACCTCCGGGCTCAACGCCCTCCTGCTGCGCCGGGGCGGGGAGGTCGACGACCAGGCCCTCCTGGCGTCGATGCTCGACCTGTCCGACCGCATCGACGAGCTGCTGCGTCGCACCACCACCCGATCCCGTCGGGCGAACCAGGAGCTCCGGGAGGCCCAGGGAGCCGAGGTCCTCCGTCGCACTCGTTCCTTCGACGAGCTCGAGGACACCCTGCGCAAGCTTCGAAGCCTCAGTGGGTGGGTGCACGCCTACCTCGGCTGGTTCACCGACGACGTGGCCCACGCCAACGTCGCCCAGAGGATGTTCGCCTCCCTCCTCTCGAGCGACGGCTCGCCCTTCGTGGTGCCTTCCGACGGCGAGGTCTCCGTCCAGCGCCGATCGGAGGACTGGTACGCCGAACTGATCATCGGGATGGCGATCGCCCAGGCCCCGGAGGCGTCCTTCGCCACCGTCGAGGCCTGGCTCGACCTGCTTGCCATCGAGTCCGCCTCCGAATCCGCGCGTCGGCAGGTGCCCTTCTACCGGCTGGCCCTGCTGCTCGGTGGCGACGACCCGGATCGCTTCCGGGAGGCGGAGCGCCTGCTCGGCGAACTCGGCCCCGCGGCCTCCTCCGACTGCCTCCGACTCGCCTGCATCGAGGCGCTGGTGCACGCCGAGGATGATCCCGGGGCGGCCGCGATGGTGCCGGCGCTGCTGGAGCGACTCGCCGACCGCGGGGAGATCCTCGAGCTGGTGGATCTCTCCACCCGCTTCCCGATCGACTCGCTGCCCCCGGAGACGTCGCTCTTCCACTTCATGCGTGGCTGCCGTTCCGCGATCCAGTCACGTTCGGAGGACGCCCGCGGCGAGGACGCCGCGGCCCGGGGGACGGCCCTCGCCGCCCTCGCGGATCTCGACCTCGTCCTCGAGGATGCCGGCGAGGCGACCGATCCCCTGGCCCGGCAGGCCCTGGTGCTCCGCGCCGAACTCAACCAGTTCCTGGGTCGACCGCTGGCCGCCGCCCGCGATTTCTCGTCCGCGGCGGGGCGTGCCGAGGGAACGGAGGCGGGGGACCTGCTCTGGCGAGGGATCGCGGCGCTCCCGCCCACCGACCCGCCCGCCGCCGACCCCGAGGTCGATCCGCTGAGGACCAGCCTCATCGACCGGCTGCTCTCCGCGCACCCCACCCACCCGAGGGCCCAGGCCGCGCGGCTGCTTCGGCTCGAGATGCAACAGGAGTACGGATTGCGGGACGCCGAGGAACTGCTCCAGACGACCAACGACCCCGCCACCAGCGGGCTGGCACTTCGGAAGGCCGCCTCGATCCTGTACCAGGCCTGGTCCGAGGCCTCGGGGGCCCTGCGTGCGGAACTCGGGGCACGGTTCATCGAACTCGTGGACCAGCCGGAGGTGGTCTCCGCCGAGGGACGGTTCGCGGAGCCCGACCTCGGGCTCCTGCTCGCCCTCCTCAGGGTCTCCCTGCAGTCCGAGCCCCCCGATCTCGCCCGGTCCCGCGGGGTCATCGACGCCATCGACCTCGCCTCCGCCGAGCGACCCGCGATCCTCGCGGATCGCGGGCTCGAGTTCGAGGCGCTCCGCTTCGAGCACGACCTGCTCGCTCCCACCCCCGACCTGTCCCTCGTCGTGGAGCGGCTCGGCCGTTTCGCGGAGTCGCCCGAGGATCCCGCCTCCAGGCGCTGTGCCCTGCTCGCGGTCCTCGCCGCGAACCGCCACCTCGACGGGAATCCCACGCCGCCCTGGACCTCCCGGCATCGCGCCGCGCTCTCGGCCACCCGGACCGCCGTGGCGATGCTCGTCGGCGAATCACCCTCCGTCGAGCAGGTGTCAGACCCCAGGAACTGGCAGCTCGTCCGCTCCCTCGCGGCCGCGGAGTACCTCGCGCACCTCGGGGACGGCGACCAGGCCTCGTTGCTCCGCGCCCACGACCTCTACGCCGTCCTGCTGGAGGAACGTCCCATGGAACGCAGTGCGCTCTCGGGTTACGCCAGGGCGTCGACCGCGCTGGGCCGGGACGCCGAGGCGCTTCGCGCCTGGCGAGTCCTGATGAACAACACCCCCGAGGGAAGTGACGAGTTCCTGGAGAGCAAGTACCACACCCTGAGCCTCCTCGCCGAGACCGACCGCGAACTCGTCCGATCGATCCTCGAGCAGCACCTCGTCCTCTACCCCGACTACGGCCCATCCCCCTGGGGGCCGGAGCTGGCATCCCTCCACCGTGCGCTCGGGACACGCGGAAGGGGGGGGCCATGACGCATTCGCCACGCATGCGGTTCCTCGGCCTGGGCGAGGACGCGACCGACCACCAACTGCTCGGACTCCCCGCCGGGTCGACGCCTTCGGAGGCCGAGATCCGCGACGCCCTCCAGTCCCGACTGCGGTACCTCGATCGTCACCCCGGGGGGACCGGGGAGGACGCCATCGTGGTCCGGGAGGCCTTGCTGACGGCCGCCCTCAGGATCGCCGGCCTCCGTCCGGACTCCCCGTCCCTCCCGGATCCGCCGTCGGCCCGTCCCTCCCCGGCCCCGCCCCCGGGTCCCGGCGCCCCCGGCGCGATCACCGACTTCGACCGGGAGATCCTCGCCATCCTGGTCGGCAACGGCGGGTGGAACCCCGCGAGTCGCGGGAGCCTCGTCGCGCTCGCCGCTCGCCACGGCGTCCACCCCTCCGCCTTCCTGAGGATCATCCAGGGATTGTCCAGGATGCTCCACGACGGCCAGTTCGCCCAGTTGCTCGGACCCGAGGTCGCCTCACGGCAGAGTGGAGCGACCGCGCTGCCCGCCCGCAGGCAGCCCTTGACCGACCCGGAGCCAACGAGCCTCACGCCGAGGTCCGGTGCTCGCGGCCGACGCGGTCGATCATCGACGCCATGGCTGCTGCTGCTGCCATTGCTCCTGGCGGGCACGATGGCCCTGGTCGCTGCCATGCTCCTGCGATCCCGTTCCACGCCTCCCGCGGCGATTCCGGTTCCGGTCGATCCGGTCCTTCCCGTGGAGGCTCCGGTCGCGACCGAGGCCCCGATCGATCCCGGGGTGCTCCCGGTCGATCCGGTTCGTCCAGGTCCGGCCGCCGCGTCGATGCCCACGGTGGGGGAGATCCTCTGGTCTCCCTACCCCGCCTTCGACTCCGCGGGTACGAGTCCGCTCGCCCCGACCCCCCTCGAACTCCAGGAGCGGCGTGCCGCCCTCGATCGCCTGGCGGGCCGGATCGAGATCACCCGTGGCCTGGTGGGCCGGGAAGTGCTGGAGGAGTACGGGACGCTGGTCCTCGAGTCGGGGAACCAGTGGCCGCTGCTCGACTCCGGCCCTCGCTACCAGCTGATCCGCTCGAGTCGCGGACCGCTGCTGGCCGCCCGGGATCCGGCGGTCCGGGTGCAGCTGCTGGAGGTGCTCGAGGCACGCCTCGAGGACGCCTCCGGCGCCCTCGATCCCGCCTCGCTCTGGCTGCGAGGCTGGATCAGTGGGTTGCTGGGAACCCTGGTCGGCGATCCCGACCAGCCCAAGGAGTTTCGCTGGCGGATTCGCCGGATCATCGGCGGTGCGGACCTCGATGCGCGGTCCACCACCCTCGGGGTGCAGGCCGGATTCGATCGCCACGCCGGCCGGTCGCTCGATGACTCGTTCGAGGACGTGCTCGGCTCCGCGATCGCCCGCCGTCCGGACACCGGTCGGCTCCTGGAGTCATGGCTGCTCGCGGAACGGGCCGTGCAGCATCCGGCGGTGTTCGAATCGGTGCTCCTGGATGCGATCACCCTCATCCTCTCCGGGGGGACCTTCTCCCCGGGGGATGGTGTGGTCACCCTGCTGGCGGCCCTGGTCCGGGAGCTCGAGCTTCGTCGGGCGACGAATCCCGAGCTGGTGCTGCTGAACTTCGAGGACTGGTTCGGGGACCCCGAACTCGATTCCCGGAACCTCAACATCCTGACCAACCTGGTGCGCGCCTCGGGCACCGCACCCTGGTGGGACGCCTCGATGGTGCTCGAGGCCGATGCCGGACCGGCGCGTCGGGAGGCGTTCGTCGCCACCCTCCGGGGGGCGTGGCCGCGATCCGGTGCGGGCGGGGGCTCGCGTGGCGTCCCGATCGAGGTGGGGGACCTGCTCAGGATCGACGAGCTGATGCGCCTCACCGAACGGCAACGCACCACCGACCTCGACCAGATGCGGAGGCTGCTGGTCAGCGGCGAGGTGTCCGCGGCGACTTCCGCCTTCGTGGAGGGGGATCGCCAGCTCGGACTCCGGCTCCTTGCTCGCGCCGAGGCCCTCTGGAACCAGCCACCGGTCGCCGACGGGATCTACGAACCCCTGCGGGGTTCCGGCACCGACGGATCGAGGGACCTCGGTTCCGCGGGGGATCCGCGCTTCCGCGTCGACGGCTCCTGGCGAAGGGCGTGGACCGCGGCCGGCAGCGACCTCTCCGCCCGGCGGGCCACCCTTCGCGAGCTGGGACAGTTCCCACCCGATACCGGGCTCGGACCTCGGGACGCCGGGGCCCTCGCGGAAGCCGCACTCCGGTACCACCCCACCACGCGGTCCATCGCCCAGGAGGTGATCCTCGAGCACTTCCCCCAGAGCGAGGCCATCATGCTCGGGTTGCTGAACGCCTTCGAGGGACGCCGGAACCGCGACGTCGCGGAGTTCCTGGACCGACTGCTCGCCCGGGAATCCCTTCCCGAGCGGGACTCCGAGCTCTGGGCGCAGCGGGTACGCGTCGCCCTGGTGAGGAACGCACTGCTGCTGCAGACCTCCGACCTGCACGATGTCGAGAACCTCTCCGACCTCTACGTGCGGCAGCTGGTCCGCAGGCTCGAGCAGGCCTCCAACGGCCTGCTCGCGGTCGGACTCGACGAATCACCCCAGGAACTCCTCGCTCAGTACGCCGCGCTGCTGCTGGAGCGGGCACGCGCGGTCTACGTCACCGAACCCGTCCCCGCGACGCTCGAGGAACTCGCCCGCCGCAAGGTGCTCCACCGCTCCACCGCGGACACCCCCCTCAAGCTGGTGGTCGCGGAACTCCTGGACGTCGCCGGGCTCTCCGCGTACCTGACCGCGGCCCTCCGACCGGACCTGGGACCGGAACTCGAGCGGATGCACCGGCAGCTGCTGCGGGAGGCGAGGACCGCCTCCAGCGTCCTCGAGCAGATGATCATCCTCGAGCGAGCGATCGCCCGATACACCTCGATGCAGCTGCAGGCCACCGGGGAGGCCGCCCGGTGAGGGGGGGTGCCACGACGTTCCTCGCGTGCGGCGGCCTGCTGCTGGGCGCGACGGCACCGCGACCCCTCGCGATCCCCGACCCGGACTGGTCGGTGCGCCTCGAGCGCCTCGAGCCCTCGCGCCCCCTTGAGTACTTCGAGCTCGCGGAGGAGATCTGCGACGCCTCCGACGATCCCCGCGAGACCGGACTCGCCCTGCAGCTCTTCGCCCTCGCCGGGCAGCTGGACTTCGAGTCGCTGGGCTACAGCTCGATCCTCGCCATCCGGCACCACACCACGGATCCCGACAAGAAGGCCTACCTCGAGGTGGCCGCAGGCCTCCTCTCGAATCGCGACCTGTTCGAACCGCCCGCCGGATTCCTCCCCCTGGTCTCGGAGGAGGATCGCATCGCCTTCGGCCGGATGCTCGCCGCGTGGCGCATGGGGCGACAGCCCGAGGTCTCCAAGCTGGTCCAGGTACCCGGGGTCCGTGCCCTGCTCGAGCGCTACGCCGAGGTGCTGGGCCGCGATCCCCTGACCCTGGTCGAGCAGCTCTCCTCGCGGCTGCCCTCGCTCGATGCACGCCAGCTTCGTCGCCAGCTGCTTCTGGAGTGGGCGGTCCTCGACCGGGGCGGACTCAACTGGTCCGCGGAACTCTCCTTCAGCGGGGGTGCGCCCCTGCAGATCATCGACCTCATCGACTTCCAGGAACTCCTCGGCGTGGACGTCGGGCTCCCGTACTGGCGGGAGGGTGGATGGACCTCGGGGGCCACGCCCGGCGAGGCGTGAATCCCGGTCCGCTCGCAGTGGGGGGGTGGATCACCCGGGGCCGGAGGACATCGGTTCCTCGGAGGCGGAGAGGATCAGGGCCTCGATGAACCCCTGGGAGTCGATCCCGGGATCCTTCCAGCGAGGGACGTGCCGCTGGTCGATCAGGATCACCGGGTTGTGGGATCGCCAGGTCCGCTTCTTGTCCTGCTCGTCCCGCTGGAGCTTGTTCTTGATCTTCGGCGAGGACATCGTCGCGAACACCTCCGCGGCGGGGAGCCCCGCGGCCTGGGCGATGCCCTTCGCGATGTCCTCCTGGCTCATCCGCCCACCGTTGGTGATCGCCCAGTCATGTGCCCGCCAGCGGGCCTCCTCGCCACCCAGCTCCCGGGCGGCCTCCACCCCGCGAGCGAGGTTCTTGGAATCGACGACCAGCCAGGGGCTCTCCCCCCGGGACTCCCACGGGGCGTGTCGCCAGGCGTACTTGAACTCATGCCCCTTGGCCTGCAGGTCCTTCAGGATCTGTTCCGCCTGTCGAGCGGACTGGTGCTGGTAGTCCCCGAAGATCACCACTTCCACGGGGCCCTCGCCCCGCCAGGGCTCGAGGCGGTTGCCGGCGGTCGACCGGTTTCGTCCATACTTCCAGTCGTCGAAGAGCTTCTGGTTCCGTTCGGTCGGCCGGACCGACCTGCCGCCCGATTCCGCGGCGATGTTCACCGTCTTCCGGACGTTGTTGATGTCGCCGCCCCCGTAGTACCACTTGAACTCGACCCCGTTGATGAACATCATCGGGGTGTAGAACAGGCCCAGCTGGTACCCGTCCTCCGCGTCGGCCCGGACGTCCTCCAGGACCTCGTCGCTGGTCATGATCTCGAGGAACTGCTGCGGGTCGAATCCCAGCTCCGCCAGGCCCTGGGCCAGCTGGACCTGGGTGAACGACCCCCCCCGGTCGAACAGCCAGTTGTGCATCCGCTCGAAGCCCTCCGGCCCGCCGATGATCCCCGCCGCCTCGGCGGCCCTCGCCGCCCAGCAGGCGTTCGGGTGCGCGGTGCGGAACGCCCGGTCGTTGCATTCCGTGCAGTAGGGGTAGTGCTTGATCGCGATCGACATGTCCTCGCGTTCCCCCTGGATGGTCGCGAGCAGCTTCTCGGTCTTCTTGCAGTCGGGGCACTGGTAGTCGGTGAAGAGCACCACCTGGACCGCGGCATCCTCGGGTCCGATCACGTTCCTGGCCTTGAGCCGCGAGATCGCCGCCTGGTCCGTGGTCCCCGCGGCGATCTCGGACTGGTTCGCGAGAAGACCCTCCGCGTTCCGTGCCCGCTCCCGCGAATTCTGCACCGCCAGCGCGACCACCAGCACCAGGGTGAGGGCGACGAAGGTGAGTCCGCCCACCGGATCGCCGGTCCGGACGACCTCCCCGTCCCGTCCGCCCCGCCGGATCAGCCAGTGGTTGCGAAGCGCTCCCGGGAGCCTCGGCTCGCGGGTGCCCCAGAGCAGGAACTCGGCGCAGCTCCAGGCCACGAGGTTGCCGACGTGGGAGACCAGGCACCACTTGCACAGGGCCTGTTCGCTGATCATGATCACCACGAATCCGACCGAGCAGAGCATCCCCAGCCGCATGATCCAGAGGTAGTAGCGGGAGAGCCCGCCCCGGAGCCAGATCACCAGCATCGAGGTGAAGTAGCACAGTCCGATGAAGGAGACCGGCCAGCCGATCCAGGGGATCGATCCCCAGATGCCCGAGGTCACCTTGTCGCACCCGCTTTCCGGTCCGCAGCCGGGCAGGGTGGGGAAGAACTTCAGGGCGACGAGGGTCAGCATCAGGGTCGCCACGACCGAGGTCAGCAGCCCCAGCAGTCCCAGTACCCTGGCCACCATGGCGCCCGACCCGCCTTCGCCTTCCGGTATCTGATCGGTAGTGCTCATGCCTTCATAGTACGGTTCGCATGGACGTTTCTCCCCACAAAAAACCCATCTGGGGGCGGTGGTGGCGGTTCAGCCCGCCGGCTCGCGTCGATCGACGGCCCGGCTGAGCCTCCTCCCGAATCGGTCCTGGAGGAATTCCACGAGCGTCCTCAACCACCGGTCCCGTACCCCGAGGTCGTCACTGAATCCACCCTCGCCGATCGTCGCCCGTGCGGTGGGGCGGTAGCCCGGAAGCTCGCTGGTGCCCTGGCTCGAGGCGACGGTGGTCCAGATCAGTCGCCATGCCTCCTCGGCCCAGAAGTGCCCCGGTTCGCTCAGGGTCGACCATGACGGGGTCTCGAGGTTGAAGCAGCTGCTGATCTGCTGGCTCCAGTAGAAGTTCCAGACCAGGTAGCCGATCGGGTCGCAGCCCTCGAACGCCTCGATCAGCGCCCGATCCACCTGTTCCCGGGGGATGATGGCACCCTGCTCGGGGATGCCTTCCTTGTCGGTGTAGGTCCAGCTCGTCACCACCACCACCGGAGGGACGAGCCGGCCGGCCGCCCGCGCCCGCTTGAGCGCCTCGCCGAGGTCGACCGCACGCTGGTTCTTGTGGTCGATCGGCTCTCCCTGCCGGACCACGTTCTGCTGCTGGGCGTTCAGCTCGATGAAGTCCAGGCCCGGATACGCGACCTCCTCCCCGGGGAAGACGCCTCCCTCCAGGATCGACCTGCCGTTCGTGAGCATCCGGTCCAGGACCATCCGCTTCTGCTCGTCCGTGAGGTCCACCCAGTCGGTGTTCGGGGAGGTGTTGCCGGATCCGTCGAGCCGACCATCCTCGTCGAGCCGGATCCTGCGCGGCGGCCCCAGCACGTTCCACCATCCGATCCGGGGCGCCTCGCCGTAGCGTCTCCTCCATTCACGCCGAACCAGCTCCGCGAGCTTGCACATCTGGAGCTGCAGCCGCTGCCCGCGCAGGAAGCTCTCCCGGCTGCAGTTCAACGGGCTGTCGGGATCGTCCTGGTCGTAGTAGATCGTTCCCGACCGGAAGATGCCCGGGATCGTCCCGCTTGGCGCCTCCTCGTTCCAGTCCCATCCGAAGAACCCGTTCTCGATGTCTATGGAGAGGAACGCCCCCCGGAGGTCCGGCGGTGCCCGGTTCGGTGCGAGGATCCTCCCGAAGAGGTCCGTGACCAGTGCCTGGTAGTCGAATTCGTCGAACCTGGGGACGTTGTCGTACCCGTTCGCCCGGACGTCCCGGGGTTCGTCGTGGTGGTAGGTCCTGAGGTTCCGGCCCGGCGGAAGCTGGATGCCGTGCTTCACGACCGCATGGTTGCGGTAGGCCTGCAGGAATTCGGGCGATGGACGGCTCTCGGCCTCGCCGTTGGTCCAGACCACTGCCGGCCTCGCCCCGTCGGCATCGAAGAACATGTGGTGCATGAACAGGAACCCGCTGTCCAGGTCGGTGAACCTGAACCAGGTGCGCCAGTCCTCCGCCTGCGACCTCCCGGCTGTTCCATCCTGTTCGGCCATCGGCACCGGGTGCTCCACGTCGGGGGTGCCGCCCCACGCGAGCAGGGCGCAGGTCCCCGCGAGCATCGACGCCGCGAGGCGTCCCCCGGGTCGAGCCCGGCCGGCACGTCGTGGTCCGTCGTGGTCGGCGTCCGGGCCCCGCTCAGCAGGCATCCAGGGCGCTCTTCACGTCCGCCATCAGGTCCTCGAGGTCCTCGATCCCCACCGACAGCCTGACCAGGGTGTCGCTGATCCCGAGCTTGGCCCGGGATTCCGGGGGGACCGAGGCGTGGGTCATGATCGCGGGATGCTCGATGAGGCTCTCCACGCCCCCGAGGCTCTCGGCGAGGGCGAAGACGCGGACGTTCTCGAGGAACCGGCGAGCGGTCTCGATGTCGCCCTTGAGGTACATCGTGATCATGCCCCCGAAGCCGGGTCCGTCCGGGAGCCCCATCTGCCGGGCGGCGACCTCGTGCTGGGGGTGGCTGGGAAGTCCCGGGTAGACCACTCGTTCGACCTTCTCGTGGGCCTCGAGCATCCGGGCGATCTCCATGGCGCTCCGACTGTGGCGCTCCATGCGGATGCCCAGGGTCTTGATGCCGCGCAGGCAGAGGTAGGCATCGAAGGGACCGAGGATCGAGCCGATCGAGTTCTGGAGGAATCGCAGTCGCTCCGCGATCTCCGGGACCCGGGTGGCGAGGACCCCGCCCACCACGTCGCTGTGACCGCCGAGGTACTTCGTGGCCGAATGCATCACGACGTGCATGCCGAGGTCGAGCGGACGCTGCAGGATGGGGGAGCAGAAGGTGTTGTCCGCGATCGCGATCGCCCCGTGGTCCTCGGCGATCCTCGCGATGCGGGCCAGGTCCGACACCTTCAGGGTGGGATTGGTCGGAGACTCGACCCACACCATGCGGGGGCGGTGTTCCTTGAAGGCCGATTCCACCGCGGTGAAGTCCGACATGTCGACGTAGACCGGTCGGATCCCCTGGCTGCGCTCCCGGACCATCGACATCAGTCGATAGGTCCCGCCGTACATGTCGTCCATCGCCAGCAGGCAGTCACCGCTGTCGAGCATCTCCAGGCAGGTCGCGGTGGCCGCCAGCCCCGAGGCGAAGGCGAAGCCCCCGCAGGTGGTGTCCTGTTCCTCGGTGAGGCCGGTGTTCTCGAGGCTCGCCACCGCGCGCTCGAAGCTGAACCGGGTCAGGTTGTGGCTGCGCGAGTACTCGTAGCCCTTGTGGATCCCCGGCGACTCCTGCGCGAAGGTGCTGGAGGTGTAGATCGCGGGCATGACCGCCCCGGTGACCTCGCAGTTCCGCTGGCCGCCGTGAATGCATCGGGTGAATAGTCCCTGGTTCTCCTCGTTCATCTTGGTCTCGCCTTGGGTGTCGTCGCGGTCATGGAAGCTGCTCTCGCAGGAAGTGGATGACGTCTATCCGGGTGATCAGTCCGTAGTACTGGTCCTCGTCGCACACGATCGCCACCATGCCGTCCTCGAGGATCTCCAGCACCTTCTCGAGGGTCGCGTCGGGGGTGATCGTCTCGAGCTTGCGGGTCATGAACTCGGAGACCGGGGAATGGGGATCCGCCTTCCGGCCGGTCAGGGCCACCAGCACGTCCGATTCGTCGAGGATGCCCGCCACCCTGCCGTGCTCGTCGAGGACCGCCATCTGGCTCACGTCGTACATGCGCATCCTGCGGACCGCCTGCGCGAGGGGTTCCCCGGGCTCGAGGGTGAAATCCTCCCCGTCGAGGTGGCGACGCGAGATCAGGTCGCGGATGTTGCCGTGCTTGGTTCGCTCGATGAATCCCTGGTCGGTCATCCAGTGGTCGTTGAACATCTTGGAGAGGTACTTGGCTCCGTGATCGCAGATCAGGGTCACCACGTTCTTCGCCTCCTTCTGTTCACGGCAGTACCGCAGGGCGGCGCACAGCAGGGTGCCCACGCTGGAGCCCGCCAGCACCCCCTCGTCCCGCAGCAGCTGCCGCGCGGTGAGCAGGGCGTCCCGGTCGTCGATGCGGTAGGCCTTGTCGACCACCTCCAGCTCCAGGATGTCCGGGACGAAGTCCTCCCCGATGCCTTCCACGATCCACGACCCCGGTTCCACCTCGCGGCCCTCGTTCACCAGCGGCTCGAGGATCGAACCGGTCGGATCCGCGAGGACGATCTCGATCGAGTCGTCCTGTTCCTTGAGGTAGCTGCCGACCCCGCTGATGGTCCCGCCGGAACCGACCCCCGCGACGAAGGCGTCCACCTTCCCCTCCAGCTGGGCCCAGATCTCCGGGCCCGTGGTGGTGTAGTGGGCCTCGCGATTCGCCGCGTTGGCGAACTGGTTGATGTAGAACGCCCCCGGCCGGCTCGCCGCCAGTCGGGCCGCGACGTTCTGGTAGTAGTCGGGGTGTTCCTTGGTGACGTCGGACCGGCTCAGCACGACTTCCGCACCCACCGCCTTGAGGTGGGAGATCTTCTCGTGGGACATCTTGTCCGGCACCACCACCACGACCGTGTACCCCTTCTGGCTGCCGACCAGCGCGAGGGCGAGGCCGGTGTTCCCGGCGGTGGCCTCGACGATCAGGCCACCGGGCTTCAGGAGTCCCTTGGACTCCGCCGCCTCGATCATCGAGACCGCGATCCGGTCCTTGATCGAGTTACCGGGGTTCATCGACTCCATCTTGACGAACAGCCTGCACGGCCCGGTGTCCATCCGGGTCACCTCGAGCATCGGCGTGTTGCCGATCATCTCGAGCATGTTCCCGTAGATCGGGGCGGTCCTGGCGTGGCGGGTCTCTGTCATGGGGTGGTCTCCGGCATGACATGGTACGGGACCGGGGCTGTTTCGTTACGCTTGAATCCTCCATGAGCCGATCATCCGCGATAACCCTCCAGCCGGGCCCGGACGGCCTCGAACTGCGGACGCCTCGGGACCGGCCCGGGCGTGGTGTCCGTGCCAGTCTGGACGGAATATCGGTCACAGGGCATCCACTCGTTCGCCTGCTTCGTGGATGCGGTGGGGGGCCCGTGGTCGACGCCACCGCCGGCCTCGGCGGGGATGCCGGGGTGGTCGCCGCCCTGGGTCACGAGGTCCTCGCGATCGAGCGGGACCCGGATCTGGTGCGCCTCCTCGGCGAGGCACACCAGCGGATCCGCGATCCCGAGGTGGCGGCCAGGATCACCCTGCTCCCGGGCGACGCGATGGAGCTGCTCCCGAAGCTCGCCGAGACCCATGGCCGCCTCCTCGCGATCATCCTCGATCCGATGTTTCCCCCTCGCCGGAGCCGTTCGGCGCTGCCGCCCAAGCCCATGCAGGCGCTTCGACTGCTCCTCGAGGACCGGCCCGCGGATCCCCTGGGTCCCCTGCTGGAGGCGGCGTTCGCGGCTCGCCCGCGCCGGGTCCTGCTCAAGCGTCCCCCCGAGGCGCCCCTGGTCGGTGACCGACCCCCGACCTTCTCGGTCGGTTCGAAGCTGCTGCGGTGGGACGCCTGGGAGCTCGGTTGATCAACTCGCCGGGGTGGCCGGGACCAGGGGGATCGCGATGTTGGAGAGCAGGACCAGCACGGTCAGCAGCACGCTGAGCGTGTGCAGCCGCTTGAAGGTCCGTTCATCACCGGCGTCGGTCGCCCGATTGGTGGCGGGGACCATCAGCCAGCAGACCAGGGGCAGGAGGATGGTCACCGCCGCCAGCACGACCTGGGCGATCGACCCGGACTCCGACGCGAACGAGCACGCCAGGGTCACGACCCCCAGGGCCGCCAGGATCAGGAAGAACTTCGGAAACAGCGCCCGGAGGAGCTTGCCCGCGTGCTCCAGTTCGATGGTCCGGAAGAGGGTGGGAGCCAGCACCATGGTCTGCAGGACGATGATTCCCACGGTGAGGCCGGCGAAGAAGTTCTGCATGTCGTCTCCTCTGGTCATGTCGACCCGGCCGGGCTCGTCGGGTGGAGGCCACCACCGTCATGCCCCCGCCGGGATCTGCGGTCCTCCCGGGTCCCGGGACGGCCGGAGAATCGTGCCTGTGATGTTCTGGACCGGACCCTGCGAAGGCTGCGGGTCGATGGGGACCAACCGCTCCCTCAGGTCTCTTCCGGGTGCCGGGCTTCGTAGATCTCGGCGCACCGGGACATGAACCAGGCGATCGAGACCGGGACCACCACGAAGGCTCCGATGATGATGAATGCGCGAATCGCGCTTGGAAGTGTCTCTTCCTCGTGGATGGTCGGCTGCGTGTATTCAGCCAGAGCTGCCCCGAGGTGGCCTGCGTGGTCGATCAACGATGGAAGAATGCTCATTCAGAGGCTCCTTGACCCTAGGAATACCCGCTTGGGGCCTTGAAGTCCAGCACCTGTTGAACCAGACCCCCCGGATGGGGTAGCCTGAGCATTCAGGAGACGAACCAATGGAACCCTTCCTCACCCAAGCCCTGTCGCAGACCACCATGTTCTACATCTTCATGGGGATCATGGTGCTGCTGTCGCTCGTCTCGGGGATCTTCGTCTACCACAGCATCTTCATGGCCCACACCCAGCACGGCCACGACGACGACCACTGACGGCCCCTGACGATCGTCGACGACCCCTCGTCCGACCCGTCCCCGGGGGCGGCGCGGCGGTCCATCAAAAGAGGTGGACTGGATGCCTCAGGCACCCAGCCCACCTCGCTGCACCCGACACGACCCGGGTGCGCTGGTTCCTCACCGCCCGTGGACGGTGCACCCGGACTGCGTCACATGTTCTGGCCCACCGGGTTGCCCAGGGTGACCATGCTCTGGAAGTACTCGATGACGCCGGAATCCGAGACGTCCAGCGCGGGCCACTGCGGCCAGTCGAACGTGTCGTTCATGAAAGGCTGCATCTGGTCCCAGCTCAGCACCGTCAGGTGGTTGATGTCGTGGTTGATCGCGACACCCTCGATGCTTCGGAACCCGTGGGTCCTGCCGTGCATCCATCCACCGTAGTGGGGTTCCATCTTCAGGGTGTTGATGAAGGTGTCCACCTTGCCGTTGTCCTCGAGGAAGTCCGCGAAGCCGGGGTGGCCGAATTCACGCACCATGTCCATGACCAGGCCGCGCATCTGGGCCTCGTTCTGGACGGTGCGAGCGGTGCGCTGGATGTCGGCGAGGATCTGGGGGTCGTAGGCGTCATCGCTGATCCATCCCACCTTGGCACCCTGCATGGCGTAGTAGAGTCCGACCCCGAGCAGGTCGTTGCCCCAGGCGGTGCTGTTGTTGGTGAGTGACTCGTCGAACGCCCATTGCCCGACCTGCTCGATGCTCCGGCCCGGGAGGCCGATGAACGCCCGCAGGTCGTTGTAGGCGAGCATCGCCTCGGTGGTGATCGCGGTCCGTCCCCCGACCAGCTCGTAGTCGTGGGAGTTGTTGTTCGAGCCGTGGAAGTTGCCCCAGCAGGTGATGTCGACGAACTCGCCCGAGCAGGGGTCGCCGTCACCGCCGCCATGATCGTCGCCGTGGTCGTCACCGCCACCATCCCCGTCGCCGGGGTCGTCGTCACCGCCACCGTCGCCGTCCCCGGGGTCGTCGTCACCGCCACCGTGGCCGTCGCCATGACCCTCGCACATGCCCCACTTCGAGAGCAGGAGGGTCACGTCCGCCCCGTCCACCGATCCGGACTGGTTCATGTCGGCCAGCTGGTCGGGCTGGCCCCACCGGGCGAGCATGAAGGTGAGGTCCTCGCCGTTGACCATCATGTCCCCGGTCAGGTCACCCATGCAGCCCATGCCGGGCTCGCCCGGCTCGATGACCACGCCCTCGATCCTGACCTCGACCAGCTCGCCGTTGAGGCGCACGTCGCCCGGAGCGGGGGGCCACGACCCGACCCCGGTGTACCCGAGGGTCACCGAATTGCCGGGCTGGATGGTCTCGTTGTACCACTCGTTGTCGAGGACGGTCCGTTCACCGTCCTGCGAGGGGATGCATCGCCAGGCGTAGAGGACCTCCGGGCTGCCGGTCCAGGACAGCTGCCAGCCATCCAGCTCCGAGCCGCCCTGGTCGGCCACCACCACGATGTCGGCGTTGTAACCGCCTTCCCAGAGGGTCTGGACCTGAAAGTCGACCGAGTGCTGCGCCATGGCCATGCCTGCGCAGAACAGCGGTGCGGATGCAATGACAGCTGACGATCGATATCGATTCGATTCCGGTTTCATGCAAGTTTCCTTAAGTGCCCCGTCTCTGGATCTCTCGCAGAGCAATACGAGCTGGTGAATGTGAAGGTTCCCCAGCTTTTCAAGCAGATTCGGTTCCGGGGACCACTCGTTCGGAAAACCGCGCAAAGCGCGCTCTAAACGCCTTCATCTCCCGTGCAAACCGTGCAAAACGAACACCATTCCCGCTCGGTTTCCACCCGCCTGGTTCCCCGGTGGGCGAGGCTGCGCCGTCACCGTGTCCGGCGGGGTCACTTCGTGACAAAGTGCACAGGTCGACCCGCAGTGTGGGTCGGGGGGCCGTTGGTGTCGGGGCGGCGATCGGGGCGTGGGTGGATCAGTGCCCGGTGTGATCGCCCGCGCGGCTGGCCTCGTAGAGGAACCAGGTCCTGCGCTCGGTCTCGTCGATCCAGTTCTCGATCAGGCTCGAGCTGGCGATGTCGCGGTGGCGATCGGTCACGTCGTGGGCGGACCGAAGCGCGGCGGCGAGGTGCTTGTTGTCCTCGCAGAGTTCCCCCAGCATGTGGAGGGGTTCCACGAACGACTCGTCGTTGTCCTTGACCCGCTGTCGCCGACCGATGTCGCCGATCGACCTCAGGGTGGTCCCCCCGATCTTGCGGATCCGCTCCGCGATCGCGTCGGTCATGTCGAAGAGCTGTTCCCCCTGCTCGTCCAGCAGCAGGTGGTAGTCCCGGAAGTGGGGGCCGCTCACGTGCCAGTGGAAGTTCTTGGTCTTGAGGTACAGGGCGAAGACGTCGGCCAGCAGGGGGTTGAGCGCGGCCGAGATCTCCTCGGTGGCCTGCGGCTGAAGGTCCGTCGGGGTCGCGAGTGGCTGGTCGTTCTTTGACATGCTTGGTCTCCGGTCACGCTGCGCACAGCTGGATTCGTCCCCCGGGTCCGGCCCCGGGGAGGTCTAGGGTACCGGATCGGGTTCCTCGGGGTTCCCGATCCGGGGGACGCCGGCACCCCGCGGCGGACGCAGGGTGCCGGGCGATCATGGAGCGTACCGGGCTCGAACCGGTAACCCCTGCCTTGCAAAGGCAGTGCTCTCCCAATTGAGCTAACGCCCCGGGGGAAGCCGTGAGTATACCGCGAGCCAACGCTCGAGGAACGGTCAGTCGGTCCCGTCGTCCGTGGTTGCCTCCACGACCGCCTCGTCGGTCGCCGGCGCCGGCTCCTTCGAGGCATCGTCGGTGTCGGACTCCCGGGTCGCGCCGCCGGTCACCTGGTCGGTGCCCGCGGTCTGCTTCGCGAGCAGGTCGATCCGCCTCGGGCGAACCACGTTCAGCTGGAGTGCCTCGTCGTATTCCACCGACCCGATGATGCCCACCGAGAGTCCCGTCCAGCTCGCCATGTCGTAGCGCTTGTCCGGGACCACGTAGGCGATGGTGTGTCCGCCGGCCATGTCCTGCAGCCGGAAGAGCTGGGGCATGGTGTTCGAGCCGCTGAACACCACCGAGGCGTTGAGCTGCCCCACGATGTCGAAGGGGGCCCGGGTGTCCATCGCCATCCTGGTGGCGTTGATGTTGTCGCCGTCGATGCGCGTCCGCTCCCTCATCGCCTTGAGGCGGGCCAGTCGATCCTGCACGTCGCCCTTGATCTCGAGCACGTCGATGCGGCTCTGCACGGTCGCCTTCTGGACATCGGTGATGTCGGGATCCTCGGCCAGCTTCGCGAACTCCCGCTGCAGGGTCTGCAGCTCCGCGGACTCGATGTCCTCCCGCAGGACCTCCCTGAAGGCATCGTCCAGCTCGGCGAGTCTCTCGGCCCGCATCGCCGCGGGACTGAGGGCCTCCTCCTCGACCGCGACGGCGGTCACCGTCTCCTCGGTCTCCTCGTTCTCCCCGGTCGTCTCGGCGGCGGCCCCGTCGTCCCCGGTCGGGGTCGGCGCGGGGGTGGTCCCGAGGGTGATCACCTCACCACCAGACGCGGGGGTCGGCTCCTGCGAGGCGTCGGCCTCGGTGGGTTTCGCCTCGGCGTCCTGCTTCGCCATCACCGGCATGATCGCGGCGATCTCCTCGGCGCTCGCCTTGCGCAGCATCTTCGCATTGATCCAGGCCAGCTGGTCGTGGGGGAGCTGCACCTTCCAGTTGCCGGGATCATTGGCTCGCGTGCCCGGAATCCGTTCGATGAGCACGAGTTCCGTGCCCGAGTCGAGTGCGGGATCGAGGGCTTCGAAGCTGGCGCTGGGGCGACCGTCCTTGTTGAGGTTCGGCGCCCGCAGCGAGGTGCGTCGGAGCACGGTCCCGGTCATCCCGTCGGCCTCGATCGCGTCGGTCCGCACGTAGCCGTAGGCCGACTCGAAGGCGGGCGTGGCGGTCCGGACCCGCGCCCAGCCGTAGCGCTCGTCGATGACCTCGACCACCGCCCCCCTGGACAGTTGGAAGAAGGGATAGCCGCCCTCCACGCTGGCCGCGGTCCGGACGTTGATGTTCCCGTCCCGATCGACCACGAAGAACCGATCCGCACCCGGCGTGGTGGCCGTGGCGGACGCGGGGTCGGCGGGTGGTGCCGCCGATTCCTGGGCGGAGGCGAACGAAGCGGTGAGGAGGCCTGAAAGACCCATGACGGCGAGGGTGGTTTTCATCTGCATGGAACCATGGTACCTCCCCGCCCGGAGGCTGCTAGCATTCGCTCTCATGGCAGGGTTTTCCACCAGAAACGTCAACCACCTCCTCCTGCTCGCCTCGCTCCTCGCGTCGGGATGTGCGGAGCCGTACGCCCGGGATGACGGCGACCGGCGCCTCCAGGCCGCCCTCGAGGGTGCGATCCAGCGCGAACTCGCGGTGCAGGCGTCGGGTGCGCCCCTCCAGACCACCCCGACCCTCGATTCGCAGGTCGAGACCACCCTGGCTGCCCGTCGGACGGAGCTCGACGGGATCGGCCCGACGCTCGCCCGCGGGGGCGAGCCGCTCGACCTCGGCGAGGACCTGCTCGGGCAGCCCCAGGAACAGTTCTTCATCACCCTGCGCGCCGCCCTCGAGAGCGCGATCACCCACAACCTGCTCGGGCAGAACGCCCGGCTCGCCCAGGGCATCAGCGAGACCCGCATCGTCGAGGCGGAGGCCGCCTTCGATGCGGTCTTCTTCTCGGATTTCGAGTTCACCAGGCTGCAGCAACCCGAGGTCGTGCCGAGGATCGAGCTGGCCCCCGGGTTCGCCCGGGACATCTCGCCGTCGGTCCGCAACGTCAAGCGTTGGGAGGTCGAGACGGGCCTCCGCAGCCTGCTGACCTCCGGCGGGTCGGTCGAGGTCTCGACTTCCGTGGGATACGACGACATCGCGGATTCCGACGGCATCACCTACCAGCCGGACCCCGCCTGGAACTCCGCGATCAGCCTGGGCATCACCCAGCCCCTCCTTCGCGGGTTCGGCACCGAGGTGGCGCTCTCGCAGGTCAGGCTCGCGCGGAACGCGGCCCGCTCCTCGACCGAGGACGTCCGCGAGCAGCTGCTGGCGGTGGTCGCGAACGTGGAGGCGGCCTACTGGCAGCTGGTGCTGGCCCGCCAGCGCCTTTCCGCCGCCGAATGGCTGCTCGAGGTCGGGGTGGAGATCCGCGACGTGCTCGCCAAGCGTCGGGACATCGACACCACCGCGGCGAACTACGCCGACGCGGTCGCGACGGTCGAGCGACGACGCGGGGACCTCATCGTCGCCCAGCGGGACATCCGCTTCTCCAGCGATGCCCTGAAGGTGATCATGAACGACCCCCGGCTGCCCGTCGGGGAGGAGATCCTGATCGCGCCCGCGGACTGGATGACCGACGAACCGATGCGATACAACCTCGGGGAGGCGATCGCGGTCTCGATCGACCGGTCGCCCTCGGTCCGTCGGGCGCTGCTGCTCATCGACGACGCGTCCATCGGCATCGACGTCGCGGACAACGGCCGGTTGCCCCAGCTGGACCTCGCGGGACAGATGCGGTGGAACGGACTCGAGGGGGGCCTCGGCTCGAGCTACGACAACCTCGTCGAGGGCGGACTGGTCGACTACCTGCTGGGGGTCCAGTTCTCCCAGGCGATCGGCAACCAGGCCGCGGAGGCGGTCTACCGGCGTTCCCGGCTGGAACGATCGGCCGCGGTGGTCGCCTACCAGAGGGCGATCCAGCAGACCGTCCTCCAGGTCAAGAACGCACTGCGGGACGTCCGCACCAGCTCGCTGCTGATCGGACAGACCCGGGCCCTGCGCCTCGCGCAGGCCGAGAACCTCCGTGCCCTGCGGGTGACGCAGAAGACCATGGCCCAGCTCACCCCCGAATTCCTCGCCCTGAAGTTCCAGCGACAGGACGGCCTTGCCACCGCCCGGGTGCGCGAGGTGCAGGCCCTGGTGGAGTACAACACCGCGATCGCGAGGCTGTTCCAGTCGATGGGGATCGGCCTCCAGATGAATCGAATCGAACTTCAGATCGATTCCGGTACGATTCCGCTGGAGTCTGCGGTATCCTCGATGGTCCGGAACCCCTCCACATGAACTCCGATCGAATCCTCGAGCCCACCCCCGAACACGTCGAACGCTGTGCCAGGCACCTGCGGGAGGGGGGGCTCGTGGGCATGCCGACCGAGACCGTCTACGGCCTTGCCGCCGACGCCTGCGACCAGGAGGCGGTCCGGCGGATCTACCGGGCCAAGTCCCGCCCCGCGGGCAATCCGCTGATCGTGCACGTCGCGCGGGCGGAGCAGGCACGCTCCTTCTGCGAGCAGTGGGACGACCGGTGCCAGCAGCTGGCCGACGCCTTCTGGCCGGGCCCGCTGACCCTGGTGCTCAAGCGCAGCGCGCTCGCCAGCGACTCGATCACCGCGGGCCAGTCCACGGTGGCGGTCCGCTCCCCGGCCCACGACGTCGCACGCGCCCTGATCGAGGCCGCCGATCGCGCCCTCGTGGCCCCGAGCGCCAACCAGAGCGGCCACGTCTCCTCGACCACCGCGGCCCACGTGATCACCGAGTTCCCGGAGCTCGAGTTCCCGGTCCTCGACGGGGGGATGTGCGCACTGGGCATCGAGTCCACGGTGCTGGACCTGACCGGGGACCACCCGATCGTCCTGCGCCCCGGCGCGGTCACCGCGCGCGCGCTTCGCAACGTGCTGCCGGACCTCGAGGTGCCGGTCATCGGCGAGCAGGGGGCCTCACCCGGGACCGCGCCCCGGCACTACGCCCCGCACACGCCCACCGAGCTGGTCACCGGCGGCGAGATCCAGGATCGCCTGGCGGGCTGTTCGGCCCCCATCACCGTGCTCTCGATCGGCCCCCGCCGGGTCGGGGTGCCGCACGCCTCGGTCGAGATGCCCGACGACCCGGATGCGTACGCACGCAAGCTCTACGCCGGCCTCCGCGAGGCGGACGAGTCCGACGGCTCGTTGATTCTCATCGAGTCCCCACCCTGGACCGACGGGCTCTGGCGGGCGATCAACGACCGCCTGCAGCGCGCCTGCGCCCCGCCGGTCAGCTCGTGAAGTCTTCCATCGGCATGTCCACCCCGAGCCTGCCCGCGCAGTCCCGTGCCACGTCGTAGCCCGCGTCGGCGTGCCGGAAGACGCCCATCATCGGGTCGTTGGTGAGCACCCGGCGAAGCCTGGCCTCCGCGGCGGGGGTCCCGTCCGCCACGATCACCTGTCCCGCGTGCTGCGAGAAGCCGATGCCCACGCCGCCCCCGTGGTGGAAGCTGACCCAGCTCGCCCCCGAGGCGATGTTGGTGGCGAAGTTCAGGATCGGCCAGTCGCTCACCGCGTCGGTGCCGTCGATCATCGCCTCCGTCTCGCGGTTCGGGCTCGCGACGCTGCCGCAGTCGAGGTGGTCCCGTCCGATCACCAGCGGCGCGGACACCTTGCCCGAGGCGACCAGCTCGTTGAAGAGCACGCCTGCCTTGTCGCGTTCCCCGAGGCCCAGCCAGCAGATCCGGCAGGGGAGTCCCTGGTAGGCGACGCGGTCCTCGGCCATGGTCAGCCACCGGCGCAGCGACTCGTCCTCGGGGAAGAGTTCCATGAGCGCCCGGTCGGTGACCGCGATGTCCTTCGGGTCCCCGGAGAGGGCGCACCAGCGGAAGGGGCCCCGGCCCACGCAGAACTGGGGCCGGATGTACTCGGGCACGAAGCCGGGGAAGGCGAAGGCGTCCTCGAAGCCGTTGTCCAGGGCCCGCTGCCGGATGTTGTTCCCGTAGTCGAAGGTCTTCGCCCCCGCGGACTGCATCTTGACCATCAGGCGCACGTGCTCCTCCATGGTGTCCATCGAATGGGAGGTGTACCCCTCGGGGTCGGTGTCCCGCAGCGAGTCGGCGGACCCGCGGTCCATGTCGACCGGGTAGTACCCCACCAGGGGGTCGTGCGCGGAGGTCTGGTCGGTCAGGGTGTCGGGGACGATGCCCCGTTCGTCGAGCCGGCGCAGCAGGTCCACCGCGTTGCCCAGGTAGCCGATCGACAGCGCCTTGCGCTGGTCCCGGTACTCGACGGCCCGGTCGATGGCCGCGTCGAGGTCCTCCTCGATCTCGTCGAGGTAGCGGTCGTGCACCCGCTTCTCGAGTCGCTCCCGGCAGACTTCGGCGATCAGGCAGGTCCCTTCGTTCATGGTGATCGCGAGCGGCTGGGCCCCGCCCATGCCGCCGCATCCCCCGGTGACGTTGAGGGTCCCGGCGAGGGTGCCGCCGAAGTGCTGGCGAGCGCATTCGGCGTAGGTCTCGTAGGTCCCCTGGAGGATTCCCTGGGTCCCGATGTAGATCCAGGACCCCGCGGTCATCTGCCCGAACATCATCAGCCCGCGGGCCACGAGATCGTCGAAGTGTTCCTGCGTGGCCCAGTGGGGGACGAGGTTCGAGTTGGCGATCATCACCCTCGGCGCGTCCTCGTGGGTCCTGATCACCCCGACCGGCTTGCCGGACTGCACCAGCATCGTCTCGTCGGGTTCGAGTCGCTGCAGGGTCTCGATCATCGCGTCGAGCGCCTCCCAGCTGCGAGCGGCCTGTCCGCGGCCTCCGTAGACCACCAGGTCCTCGGGTCGCTCGGCGACCTCGGGATCGAGGTTGTTCATCAGCATCCGCATCGCCCCCTCTGCCTGCCAGCTCTTGCAGGAGCGTTCGGAGCCGCGGGGGGCGGTGATCACACGATTCTGGGTGTTGGTGCTCATGCGGCCATTCTAGGGGGGTTCAGACCCCGCCGGCAGCGATGAGTTCCGCGATTCGTGCAATGTCCGGGGCGGGGGGACGGTCCGTGGTGAGGGGGGTCACCTCCCCGCGGACGGCCTCCACGGTGCGCTCCACCCCGGTTCCCGACCGCAGGGGGCGCTGGTGCTCCATCGCCTCGGTCATCACCAGCAGCTCGATCGCCACCACGTCCCGGGCCAGCCGGATCGACTGGCGAGCGAGGTTCGCGGACGTGGCTCCCATCGAGTTGTAGTCCTCGATGCCCGCCGAGGTGGGGACGTTGCCGACGCTGGCGGGATTCGCGAGGGTCTGCAGCTCGTTGCAGCAGGCCGCCGCGGTGTACTGCGCGATCATGTACCCCGAATGGAGCCCCGGCTCGGGAGCGAGGTAGGTGGTGACGGGGTTCTGGTCGTCGTGCCCCGACAGCAGCCAGAACACCCGGCGTTCGGCGATGCCCGCCACGTGCACCAGCGCGATGCGCAGGGAGTCCAGCGCGATCGCGAGGGGCATGCCGTGGAAGTTGCCGCCGGAGAGGATCGACCCGTCCTCGGGCATGACCAGCGGGTTGTCGGTCACCGCCCCGAGTTCCCGCTCGACGATCGTCCGCACCTGGTCGATCGCATCGACCGCCGCGCCCAGGACCTGCGGGGCCGCACGCAGGCAGTAGGGATCCTGCACCCGCGGGTCGTCCTCGAGGTGGTCGAGCACGATCGTGGATCCCTCCAGTCGCTCGAGGACCTCGCGTGCCACCATGGTCTGTCCCTGCTGTCGTCGAAGTTCGTGGATCCGCGGATCGAAGGGGCCGTGCGACGCCCGGCACGCGTCCACGGACAGCGCGGTCCCCGCGATCGCGGCCCGGACCAGGGTCCCGGCATCCTCCAGGCACAGGGCCGCGGTCGCGGCCATCAGGTGGGTGCCGTTCAGCAGGGCGAGCCCTTCCTTGGCCTCCAGCTGGAGCGGTCGTTCCCCCAGCTCCTCGAGGAGGGCGCCGGTCGCCCGCTCCGTTCCCCGGTGGAGGCATGAACCCTCCCCGATGAGTGCGAGGGCGATGTGGGACAGGGGGGCCAGGTCCCCGGAGGCACCCACCGAGCCGCGGGAGGGCACCACCGGCAGCACGTCGTGCTCGAGGTGCCAGAGGAGCCGGTCGATGGTGCGGGGCTCGACCCCGGAGTGGCCGCGTGCGAGGCTCGCGGCCAGCAGCAGCATCGTGCCCCGGACCACGTCCGCGGGCAGGGGGTCGCCCACGCCCGCCGCGTGGCTCCGGACGATGTTCCGCTGGATCTCGTGGACCTGTTCCACCGAGATCCGCACCTTGGAGAGCGAGCCGAAGCCCGTGTTCAGGCCGTAGATCGGATCGACGTGGTCCGCCGCGGCCGCGACGACCGCCCGGGCCGCCGCCACGCGCTCGCGGGCCGGGTCGGCGAGGCTGACGGGCGCGTGCCCGCGGGCCACGGCCACGACCTCCCCGGTCGTCAGCGGACTTCCATCGAGGGTCACCGGGATCGGCGGGCTGGCTTCGCGTCGGCTCATCGGTCTCGACAGACTAGGGGGGATCCATGGTCCCCGCCAGCCGCCGATCCTCCCGACGCGGCCCCCGGGGCCCGCCCGGCCCGGCTCGGCGAGATTCCCGTGAACCGCCCCCACCACGGGGGTCCGGGGCCGCTGGGGGCGCCGCGTCCCGGCTCCCTCCAGATTCCTCGTGGATTACCCGTCCATCACTGAGACAACCTCGAGGAGCTCGTCTACACTTGGCTTCCCTCCCGGGGACAACCATCACCCATCGACGAATCATGGAGAATTCGATGACCTCATCCGAGACCCACAACTGGCCCGACCTTGCGATCGGACTCTACGAACGACTCACCGGCTCCAACGCCGAGATCATCTACCAGTTCGACAACATGACCATCGAGATCCCCAGCGGCACCGGCCCCGAGGCCCGGCACGCCCCCTGGCGTCTCAACGGCACCCTGCGCATCCGGACCCGGTCCCACGACGGCTCCTGATCGATGTCCCTGCACATCGAATCCGACCTACGCCTCGAGTTCGAGGGGCATGAGCTGTCCCTCCGCGATGACGGGGACGAGCTGGTCGCCGAGTTCAGCTCGCTGTCCGCGGTTCGACGACTGAAGCGCACCCTCAAGGTCCGGCCCGGCCCGCTACCGCCCGTCTGTCGGCTCCCGGGCCTCGACGAGATCACGGCTCGCGTCGTGGTCCGTGGCCGGACGGTGGCCGTGCTCGACACCCGGGGTCACTCCGCCAACGTCAAGCCGGTCTGGCTGGGGTTGATCGCTACCCTGCTGCACCTTCCGGCTTCAGGCGCCTGATCCGGCGACGAAGCCACCCCCGGAAGGCTCGCATCACCATCAGGTGCACCAGCGCCTGGGTGAACTCGTAGAGGTACCAGGGGATGCTCGGGGCGTAGTCGTGCAGCACCGCCACGACGGTGTCGGATTCCCCGGTGACCCGGCGGAACTCGAATCGCCCCTTCCCGTGCGGGGTGTTGCGGACCAGGAGTCCGCCCTTGATGGCGAGCACGTCCGACTTCCCACTGCACCGTGCATGGTCGCGTTCGAGGGCCAGCAGGCGGATCCCGCCCAGCAGGTGCACCTCGACCTGCTCCAGCTCGTCGGTGCCCGGGCGGACCTCCAGCCTGGTCGTGAGCAGCGGGCGGCCCCAGGTCCCCAGCCACTCCCAGTACTTCCGGCAGATCAGCGCCGCCGACCAGTCGGGCGGGGCGATCATCCGCTGGACCGATCGGACGAGGCTGAGTCGGTTGATGATCACGCGGTCCTTCCGCCGCATCTCACGGCGGGGATCCTCGTCCCGCTTCCCGACCGAGATCGCCTCGTCGAGCGCCTCGTCGAAGCCCTGCAGTTCCGGGGTGAGGGTGTCCAGCAGCGCGTTCGGGCGCGCCACGGTGGGGGAGGCGAGGCTCGAGACCAGGGGGAACACCAGGCTCTTGGGTTCCCCGCTGAAGAGCATGATCCAGAGGGTGGAGACCTTGGGGGAGGAGATCGGCACGTGGAAGGTCACCGGCGCCCGACCGAGGTGCTTCGCGGTGCGCATGATCATGTCGCCGTAGGTCATCTCCTCCGCGATCCCGAGGTCGTACTCGCCCACCCAGCGATCCGAGTCCTCCAGGACCAGCTGGAACGCGCGAACCACGTCCTTGATGCTCACCGGCTGGGTGGGGGTCGAGGTCCAGCGGGGCAGCACCATCATCGGCAGCCGCTTGATCAACCTGGTCAGCATCCGCAGCGACGAGCCACCACGTCCGATCACCACCCCCGCCCCGAGCTGGGTGACCGCGGGACCCCCGGAGGCGAGCACCAGGCCCACCTCGCGGCGGGACTGGAGGTGGCGCGAGAGCCCCTCCTTCTCGATCGCGGAGGAGAGTCCCCCGAGGTAGACGATCCGCTTCACGCCGGTCGCCTCGCAGGCAGTCCGCATGTTGTCGGCGAGCAGGAGGTCGAGGTCCTCGAATCCCGCCTGGGTGAGCCGGGACTGTGGGGACATCGAGTGCACGAGGTAGATCACCAGGTCCACGTCGACGAGCGATCGCTTGATCTCCTCGATGTCGAAGAGGTCGCACTGGCACCAGGTCACGCCCTCGGATTCCATCTGGTCGCCCGCCCCGGACTGGCTTCGGGTCAGTGCGATCAGGTCGTACTGGGCCGAAAGACTGCGTCGCAGCGCCCGCCCGACGAATCCGCTGGCGCCGGCGATGGCCACCCGGGTCCTTCTCGGGGACGGGCGGTGGGTCGTGGCTGCATGATCCATGGTGTCCATCGTCAGTCATGGTAGCCCCCCGGAGGTCCGCCAGCCTCCCCGACCTCCGGGGGCGCCCCCCGGGGGGCCGCGGCCGGGTAGGATCGTCCCCATGCGCGAGGCACTCATCCGCTACTGCACGCTCTTCGGATCGCTGGCCCTGGTCTCCGTCGCGGCGGTTCCGATCCTGGCCGTCCGGAGTTCGTCGCTGGGGGTCCCCGCCCCGGTGGGCCTCGGGGCGACCTCCCCGGTCCTGGCCCTTGGAGCGGTCCTCCTGGCCTTCGCGCTGTTCGCCGCCGTGGCGGCGTTCGTCGCCCGCATCCTCAACATCGCGGTCGCGCTGTTCGTCGCCGGCTGGGGCTTCTCGGTCGTCGCCCTCGCCTGCGGCAACGTCCAGTCCTTCCTGTGGTCGGGGGGAGCGCCTGCCACCCAGGCGATCGAGACCCTGGTCTCGAGCGTCCCCGTCGCGGTGGTGGTGATCGTCCTCTTCCTGGGTTCCGGCGGCCTGAAGGAACTGCATGGCTCAGACCACCCGCTGGCCCGCCCGACCCTCGGGACCCTTCGCGCCCCGCAGTCGCTGCTCTTCCTCGCCTTCGGCTTCATCGCCGTGGCGGCGAGCTGGGGCCTGCTCTCGAGCATGCGCACCGGACAGGTGCTGGGTGCGGTCTTCGTCGGGTGCTGGGTCGCCGGGACCGTGGCCCGGCTCGCCCTCCCCTCGGCACAGCCCGTGCTGCTCTTCGTGGGGCCCGTCCTCTGCGGGGGGCTGGTCCAGTTGGTGCTCGCCCTGGGCACCTCGGGGGACCTCGCGGATGCCCTGGTGGCGGGTGACTACCCCAGGCTGCTGTGGGTGATGCCGCTGGACTGGGTCGGCGGTTCACTGGCCGGCACCGCCTTCGGACTCGGCTTCGCGAAGATGTTCTTCGAGAACAGCCTCGCCGAGAAGTCCTCGGGTTCCAAGGAGTGGGGGCCCGCGGGCTCGGGATCCTGAGTGAGCCCGGAATCATGGAACCGGGCCGGATGACTTCAGCCGCAGGGTGTAGACTCTGGGCATGTCACTCATCGTCACCGGAACACTTGGAATCGACTCCGTCGAGACCCCGACCGGATCCGCCGAGCGGGTCCCGGGGGGCTCCGCCGCCTACTTCTGCGCCGCCGCCAGCGCCCAGGGACCGGTCCGGTTGGTGGGGGTGGTCGGCGGCGACTGGCCCGAGGAACACCATGCCGCCCTGCGCGGCTTCGAGGGCATCGACCTGTCCGGCCTCGAGCGCCGGGAGGACTCCAGCACCTTCGCGTGGGGTGGTCGGTACCTCGAGAACATGAACGAGCGGGAGACGCTCTTCACCGAGCTCGGGGTGCTCGAGGAGGCGCCGCCCTCGATCCCGGACTCGTTCGTCGACAGCGAGCTGGTCTTCCTGGCCAATTCGCACCCCGCCGTCCAGAAGTCGTTCCTCGAGCAGTTCGCCAGGCGGCGCCTCTCGGTCGTGGACTCCATGGACCTCTGGATCAACATCGCGAGGCCGGAACTCGACGAGGTGATCTCCGCGGTCGACGGGGTGCTGCTCAACGACTCCGAGGTCCAGCAGCTCACCGGGATCGGGAACCCCTATTCCGCGGCCCGCGAGATCCTTCAGATGGGGCCCAGCTTCGTGATCGTCAAGAAGGGCGAGCACGGCGCGGTGCTGGTGCACCGCGACGGAACGGTGGTGGTGCCCGCCTTCCCGGTGCCCCTGGAGGGCGTCGTCGACCCGACCGGCGCCGGGGACAGCTTCGCCGGGGGATTCATGGGCTACCTCGAGCGGACCGGGCGCCTGGACTTCGAGGCGTTGCGCGCCGCCCTCGGCTGGGGCACGGTCACGGCCAGCTTCACCCTGGAGCGCTTCGGCCTCGAGGGCCTGCGCGGCCTCGACCTTCCCCGCCTCGAGGACCGTTTCGACCAACTGGTCCGGATGACCAGACTCACCTGATCGGTGCGCCGACGTCGATCCCCGACTCGCGGCGTGCCGGGAGCCCCCGCATGCGTTTCCACCCCCTCGGCTCGATCGCCTTCCTGCTGCTCGCCACCTCGATCGCCCCCGCGGACCCCGGGGCCGGCTGGGATCCCTTCTCGGAGATCCCGGGCGCCGACCAGGTCCAGCGGGCCTCCACCGCCGGTCGGAGCCTGATCCGTCCGCCCCGGCCCCGCTCGGTGCGCTGGGACCTCGACCGCGGCCTCGCCTTCGTGCGCTCCGGGTCCGAGTGGCTGGTCGTGGACCTCGAGCAGTGCGTGCGCCTCACCGGCGACGACCTCCCCTCGCCCCCACGCGTCGAGGCCTCCGGGGAGGAGCCCCGCACCCGTCGCCGGGGCCGCCGCGCCGCCGCCCCCGCCCGCGGACGACAGGCCACCACCTCCTACTCGCCCGACGGGAACTGGACCGCACGCCACGAGGACTTCAACGTGGTGCTCGAGGGGCCCGACGGTACGCAGCGCCAGGTCACCACGGACGGGGACGCCCGCGAGCGGTACGGGACCGCCAGCTGGGTCTACGGCGAGGAACTCGGCCAGCAGACCGCGATGTGGTTCTCGCCGGACAGCCGTCAGCTCGCCTTCTACGCCTTCGACGTGACCGAGGTGCCCGACTACTTCCTGCTGGACGGGCTCACCAGCCTCCGGACCGAGGTCATGGACGAGGCGTATCCGAAGCCCGGCGACCCCAACCCCATCGCGGGACTTCGCATCCACGACCTCGATTCCGGGGAGACGATCACGGTGGACGTGGGGGAGGAGCCCGACCAGTACGTCTTCGACGTCGACTACACCCCTGACTCGCGCTACCTCACCTTCCTCAGGATGAACCGCCTGCAGAACCGGCTCGAGCTGGTCCTCGGCGACCCCGCGACCGGCCGGTCCCGCACCCTCATCGAGGAGACGCAACCGACCTGGGTGGCCCACGACCCCGAGCTCAGGTGGCTCGAGGACGGGCGCCGCTTCCTGTGGTCCAGCGAGCGTTCGGGGTTCCGGACCTACGAGCTCTGGGACGTCGACGCCGGACGCCTCGCGGTCCTGGGCCCCGGCAGCTTCCCTTCGGGGTCGGTGCTGTCGCTGGAGGAGGACCCCGGCCTGCCCGGGGGGGGGCGACTGCTGTTCACGGGTCGCAGCGAGCGGGCCCCCCTCAACCAGCAGCTCTACGCGGTCAACCTCGACGGCTCCGGCTTCCGACAGCTCACGGGAGACGACCTCACGCACTCCGGCTTCCAGGTCGCCCCCGACGGCTCCGCGGTGGTCGCGATCGGCGAGGCGTGGGACCAGGCCCCTCGCCTGCTGGCGTACTGCGGGGGGGCGGCCGATCCGGTGGTGCTCCGCGAAACCGACCTCGAGCCCCTCGCCAGCTCCGGGTTCCGGCCTTCCGAACTGTTCTCCTTCACCACCGAGGACGGATCGGCCACCTGCTTCGGTCGGATCCACTACCCCTCGGGGTTCGATCCCTCCCGGCGCTGGCCGGTCCTGGTCGACGTCTACGGAGGGCCCGAATCCAGCGCGGTCCGCAACCGCTTCTCGATGTCCAGCCCCATGACCGAGTTCGGCTTCGTGGTGGTGCAGATCGACAACCGGGGGACCGAGGGTCGTGGCAAGGCCTTCGAGGGCGCCACCTACCTCAAGCTCGGCCTCGTCGACCTCGACGACCAGGCCCACGGGGTCCGCACCCTGCTCGAGCGCCATGAATTCCTGGACGGCGAGCGGGTCGGCATCACCGGCCACTCCTACGGGGGCTACCTCAGCGCCCTCGCGCTCCTGCGCCACCCCGACCTCTTCACGGTGGCGGTCGCCGGGGCCCCGGTCACGGACTGGCGCAACTACGACACCATCTACACCGAACGCTACATGCGCACCCCCGACGCCAACCGCGAGAACTACGACGCCTCGAGCTGCGTGGAGCTGGCGGGCAACCTGGAGGGGGAGCTGCTGCTGCTGCACGGGATGGTGGACGACAACGTGCACCCCTCGAACTCCTGGCAGCTGGTGAACCGGTTGCAGGGCCTGGACCGCCCGTTCGAGATGCTGTTCTTCCCCAACAGCGCCCACGGGATCTGGTCGCCCGCCTCCCGGTCGGCGAAGTGGTCGTTCCTCGTCGAGCGGCTGGTCCCCGAAGGGTCGGGCACGTGAGCAGTCGGTTGCCGCCCGATCGTTCGGACGTCCTGACCGAGGTGGAACATCCGAGTGGACGGGACCTCGGCACCGCCTCCATCTCCGAATCCATCGAATGGATCGCCGAGGACCACCACCGGGTGGTCGAGGCGATCCTCGCCGCCGCCCCCCGACTCGAGGGGCTGGTCGAGGCGGTCACCCACGCGCTCGGCACCGGTGGTCGACTGGTCTACGTCGGGGCGGGGACCAGCGGCCGGCTCGGGGTGCTCGACGCCTCGGAATGCCCCCCGACGTTCAATTCCAGCCCCGACGCGGTCCTGGGGTTGATCGCGGGCGGGGACGTTGCACTTCGTCGCTCGAGCGAGGGGTGCGAGGATGATCCCGCCGGCGCCCACCCCGAGCTCGATCGCTGCTCGGTGGGCCCGGGCGACGTGGTGCTCGGCATCGCCGCGGGGGGCACGACTCCCTACGTGCTCGGCGCGATCGAGGAGTCCGCCCGACGCGGCGCGACCACGGGCCTGCTCTGCTGCGCCCCCCGGACCCCGCCCCCGGGCTGCGACCACCTGGTGGTCCTGGAGACCGGACCCGAGCTGCTCACCGGCTCGACCCGACTCAAGGCGGGATCCGTCACCAAGCTCGCCCTGAACATCATCACCACCGTGGCGTTCGCCCGTCTCGGGAAGGTCCGCCGGGGGATGATGATCGACCTCCGGGCGACCAACGAGAAGCTGCACGATCGCGCGATCAGGATCCTGCGGACGCTCTTCCCCGATCGTTCCCGGGAGGAGGCCGCCCGGGAACTCGCCGCCCACGAGGGGTGCCTGCGCACCACCGTCGAGTCCATCGAACGCCGCGGTGCATGACGCCGGCGGTCCTTGAATCGCGCGACGAGACCGAAGCAACACGGCTCCGCGCGAGCGCGGAGCCGTGTGGTGTCCTGTCCGATTCCCGGCGAATGTCGCCGGAGCGGGTCAGATCTGGTCGTTGAGCTTCTTGAGCGCGCGGGCCCGGACCTTCTTCGAGGCGGGCTTCGCGGCGAACCACTGTTCCTCGCCGGTGAAGGGGTTGATGCCCTTGCGGCGCGGCTTCGCGGGTGCCTTCTTGACCGTGAGCTTCATGCCCATGAACTTGACGACCCCGCACTTCTTGAGGTCCGCGACGCACATCTGCTCGAGGGCGTCGAACACGTGCATGACTTCCTTGCGGGTCATGTCGCAGGACTCCGCCACCGCGGTGAGCTGCTGGCTCCTGGTGCGGGGATCCGCGGAACCGGTGATCTTCTTGGGACCTGCCGGCTTGGCCTTGGCCTTCGCGGTGGTCTTGCGCGCCGTGGTGCGACGGGTGGTCTTCTTCTTGGTGGTCGTGCGCTTCGCGGTCTTCTTGGCGGGACGGCGAGCTGCCTTGCGGGTCGTGGTTTTCTTCTTCGTGGTCTTCTTAGCCATTGTGCTGAATCCTTTCGCGTGTATCCCTTCCATGACGTCATGACGGGAGCGCGCGCAAAGTACGCCAGCCCGCCACGGACCACAAGCGAATCGACCATGAAAAACAGGGGTTTTTCGATCTTTCCTCGACGCCGAGTCCGCGCGGTCGGCAGGGCCGTGCCCGGACTTCGTCGTGAATCACCCTTGTTTTCAAGCGATTTCCACCTGCCGGGGCGGCTTCCCGGGGGGAGGGGTGGTCCGCCCGACCGAAGGACGGACCCCGGTGAAATTCCCCGAAAATACCTGAAATCACGCGTGGAATACCGCTTCCGGCGCACGGTCGGCGCCGGCGCAGGGGCTCATTCGCTGGTGGATCCCGCCATCGGGTGCACGACCGGCCGGCCCACCGAGTAGTAGGTGAACCCGAGTTCCCGCATCAGCCGGGACTTGAAGAGGTTCCGGCCGTCGAAGACCACCGGGGCCTCCAGCCTCGTCCGGATCTGGTCGAAGTCCGGCGAACGGAACTGGTTCCACTCGGTGCAGATGACCAGCGCGTCGCAGCCGTCGATGCACTCGTACATCTCGTCGCACCGCTGCACCGAGGGAAGCTCGCCCTCGAGGTTCTCCAGGGCGACGGGGTCGTAGGCCCGGCATTCCGCCCCGGCCTCCATGGCACGCTGCATGATGGTCAGCGCGGGGGCCTCCCGGATGTCGTCGGTGTTCGGCTTGAACGCCACCCCCCAGAAGCCGAGGGTCCTGCCCGCGAGGCTGCCCTCGAAGTGCCGGGAGATCTTCTCCCAGAAACGGACTCGGTGGCTCTGGTTGACCCGGTGCACCGCCTCGTTGAGCTCGCAGTCGAACCCGACGGCCCGACCCATCCCGCAGACCGCGAGGGTGTCCTTCGGGAAGCAGCTCCCGCCGTATCCCAGCCCGGGGTAGAGGAACTGGTTGCCGATCCTGCTGTCGGCGCACATGCCCTCCCGGACCTGCTTGACGTCCGCCTCGTAGTGCTCGCACAGGGTCGCGAGCTCGTTCACGAAGGAGATCTTGCAGGCCAGCATCGCGTTCGAGGCGTACTTGACCATCTCCGCGCTGCGGACGTCCATGATGAAGATCGGGTTGCCCTGCCGGACGAACGGCTCGTAGAGCTCGCGCATCATGTTCCCCGCCTCCTCCGACTCCACCCCGCAGACCACCCGATCCGGCTTCATGAAGTCGTCGATCGCGGCCCCTTCCTTGAGGAATTCGGGGTTGTCGGCGATGTGGAAGGGGGCGTCGGTCCGTTCGCGGATCAGGTCGCGGACCTTGTGGCTGGTGCCCACCGGGACCGTGCTCTTGACCACCACCATCTTCGGGGTCTGGTCCGGGCCGAGCCGGTCGAGGGTCCCGGCGATGTCCCCGGCGACCTCGAGCACGTACTTCAGGTCCGCGGAACCGTCCACGTCGCTGGGGGTCCCGACGCAGATGAAGATCGCCTCCGCGGTCTCGTAGGCCTGGTCGGCCTGCGTGGTGAAGTGGAGCCGTCCCGCCGCCACGTTCCGCGTGATCATCTCGCTGAGTCCGGGCTCGTAGATGGGGCTCTCGCCCCGCTTGAGCATCTCGATCTTCTTCTCGTCGACGTCCAGGCAGGTGACGTCGTTGCCACACTCCGCGAAGCACGCCCCGGTGACCAGTCCGACATATCCAGTTCCAACCATCGTCAATCGCATCGTGCTCGGCTCCTTGCTGCTGCGCCTCGTGGCGTGAGTCCCGGATTGTACGCCTTGGTGGATCGAGCGTGCCTGAGGGATCCGGTCGATTTGGCTCTTTTTGAAGTCCCGCCCGACAACTGATGTTCGCGGGCCAGAAGACGGCTCTTTACCAGAACCGCGGGATCGTCCGCCCCGGCGGCTCCGCAGAATCCACCCGTCCCGCCCGCGGTTCGAACCACCCGGTGGCACGGGACCACCAGGGGCAGCGGGTTGGCCCGCAGCGCCTGCCCGGCCGCCCGGGCGGCTCCCGGCCGGCCCACCTCGCCTGCGAGCTCGCCGTAGGTGAGGGTGGTGCCCGCGGGGATGCCGCGGGTCCGGGCCCAGCAGTCCCGTTGGAACGGGGTGCCTTCGGGCAGCGGGACGTCCCGGTAGTCGTGGTCGATCCCCGACAGCGACTCGACCAGTCGCTGCGCGAGTCCCGGTACCAGGTCCTTCGACTCCCACGCCCCGGCCGGTGGCGCGGCCCCGAGGCATCGCCACCCGATCCGGGTCACCAGTCCGTCGGCGACCACCACCAGGAGCTCATCGAGTCCTCCGGCGAGCCACCGGTAGCACGTTCCCACGGGGGCGGGCCGGTTCACGACCCGGTGGAGCCCGCGCCGGCCGGCGCGGCCTCCCAGCTCAGGTCCAGCTTGAGGGGGAGGTGGTCGCTCGGTGGCTCCGCGGGGATCCCGTGGGTGCGTCGCCACCTCGGTCCGAGCTGCTCGACGTCCACCACGTCCGCCGCGGTGGCCCGGAGCCCCTGGTCATGGAGGATGAAGTCGAGTCGGCCCGGTACGAAGGACTCCCCCTCCCGTCCCCAGGTGGTCACGTCGTCACCGAGGGGGCGCATGGGTTCCGCGACCACCAGGTCGCCTCCCCCGGGGGCGAGGTCCCGGACCAGCGCCTCGAGCACCCCGGGTCCCCCGACGAGGTTGAGGTCCCCGCCGATGACCAGTGAATCCGGCTTCAAGCGCGCGGTCGCCCGACGCACCGCCTCGTGGATCGCCTCCACCTCGCTCCGTCGCTTCTGGTCCTCGGTCGATCCCAGCCGTCCGCAGCACTTGAGGTGGATCGAGACCGCCAGGATCCGTCGAGTCCCGAAGCTGACCAGCCCCCCGGTCGCGCGCACCACCGACCCGCTCGGGGCGGACTTCCGGACCGGCGCCAGTTCGGGCACCGGTTCCATGGGGTGGGGGGTCACCACCGCCACGCACAGCGATCGGCCGCCGACCACCGCGTTCCACGCTCGCTTCGGTTCCAGGCCCCCGAACCAGCCGCCCAGCCTGGAGGGCTCGACGGGATCGGGCAGTTCCTGCAGGAGGACGATGTCGGGGTCCAGCGCCTCGAAGGTCCGCGCGAAGGGGATCGGGTTCTTGAAGAGCGCCCCGAATTCCGCGTTCCAGCTGACCACCCGGACCTCGGCGGGATCCTTCGCCGCCGCGGGATCGTTCCCGGCGGGCTCCGGCCGCGAACTCCGCTTGGTGCCGAATTCGTACTCCACCACCGGGGTGCGATCCACCACCCCCGCCCGGTCCCGGGCGAGGAACTGGAGCCGCATCCCGCCGCCGCGGAAGGCGGGCGACCGGTCCAGCCGGATCTCGAAACGGTCCCCGGAATGGGTCGGGAGCGCGACCACCCCGAGTTCGTCCGCGGTGCTCTGCACCGCCTCCCCGTTGCGGTTCACCCCGTAGAGCGTGGTCCCGGGACGGGTCCGCCCGCTCTCCTGGTCGAGGGGGCTGAAGAGCACCACCGCCTCGACCCCCTCCATGCCCCCGAATCCCCGCAATCCGGTGCCGGGTCGTCCATCGAGGTCCAGCTCGAGCCTCAGCTCCTGCTCCAGCCACTGGAGGGTCCGGGGTCGGTCGAGGTCGATCTGCACGAAGACGTGCCTCGGTGAATCCGTCACCCGGACCGCCCGGATCAGGCCCGATCCATCGTCGGGGGCCTGCGCGGCCGCGCTCCAGTCGTCGAACCGACCGTCCATGACCGGGGGGGCGTCGGTGGACTGGGCGAAAAAGGTGAGGGCCAATACGGCGATGAGTTCGGGCATGGGCCCAAGCCTAGCGTTACGATGAAGGCATGAACACTTCCACCGCGTCCAATTCCGATCAACAGGTCCCCGATTCCCTCGATCCCCTGGCCGGCGAGGTCCTCGCCATGCTGCGCCAGCACGACCCCGAGGCCGCCGACATCATGGCCGGGGAAGCGCAGCGACAGGCGAGCACCCTGGAGCTCATCGCCAGTGAGAACCACGTCTCCCCGGTGGTCATGCACGCGGTCGGCACGTGGCTCACCAACAAGTACGCGGAGGGCTATCCCGGCAAGCGCTACTACGGTGGCTGCGAATGGCACGACCAGATCGAGGATCTCGCCCGGGAGCGCGCGAAGTCCCTCTTCGGATGCGGGTTCGCCAACGTGCAGCCGCACTGCGGCGCCAACGCCAACATCGCGGCGTTCATGGCGCTGATCAAGCCCGGGGACACCGTGCTCAGCCTGCCCATCAAGTCCGGCGGCCACCTCAGCCACGGCCTCAAGCCGAACTTCTCGGGGACCTTCTACAACATCGTCGAGTACGACCTCGACCCCGAGACCGAGCGGCTCGACTTCGACGAGATCGCGAGGATCGCCCGGGAGTGCAAGCCCGACCTGATCATCTGCGGCTTCTCGGCGTATTCGAGGATCATCGACTTCGCGGCGTTCCGCGCGATCGCGGACGAGGTCGGGGCCTACCTCCTGGCCGACATCGCCCACATCGCCGGCCTGGTCGCCGCCGGCGTGCATCCCTCGCCGTTCCCCCACGCGCACGTGGTGACCACCACCACCCACAAGACCCTCCGCGGCCCGCGTGGCGGCCTCGCGCTGTCCGACGACCCGGAGATCGCGAAGCTGATCGACCGGAAGGTGTTCCCCGGTTCCCAGGGCGGCCCCCTGATGCACGTGATCGGTGCCAAGGCGGTCGCGTTCGGCGAGGCGCTCAAGCCCGGGTTCCGGACGTACCAGGAGCAGGTGGTGCGCAACGCCGCGACGCTCGCCGGGGCCCTGGTCGAGAAGGGCTACCGGCTCTGCTCCGGCGGCACCGAGAACCACCTGATGCTGGTCGACCTCCGTCCCCGCGACGCGGAGCTCACCGGTTCCGATGCCCAGGACTGGCTGGAGCACGCGGGGATCATCGTCAACAAGAACGGCATCCCGAACGACCCCCGTCCCCCGATGGTGACCAGCGGACTCCGCCTCGGCACCCCCGCACTCACCACCCGCGGCCTCTGCGAGGCGGAGATGCACACCGTGGCGGACTGGCTCGACGAGGTCATGAGCAGTGGGGGCGATGCCGCGACCTGCTCCCGGGTCCGCTCCGAGATCGCCGAGTTCTGTCGATCGTTCCCACTTCCCCACTGATGCGTCGTCACCCGATGCGCACCGGACCGCGTGAAGAGCACCATGCCCGTGGATGACCCAGCCCCCGATCCCGTGGACGACCCGATCTTCATCAACGCCCGGCTGGAGACTCCGCCGGAAGTCGAGCTCGCGGACTCGATGCTGCTCCCGATCGTGGTCGGCGCGCACCTGCGGGCCGAACTCGCGGATCGTCCCCTCGCCGACCGGCTCGCCCGCCGGATCCGCGCCATCCGCCGTCGCGACGACCTCTCCCGGGAGGAGGGGCTGCTCCCCGTGGTGGTCACCGACATCTGGTACCTGAACACCCCCGACCTGATGCTGCAGCCCGCGGTGGTGATCGGGGAACCGGCACTCAACGCCGCGACCGCACACTGGGCGAACCGCCTGCCCAAGGCGTTCGTGGTCGACGGGTCGCACCAGGTGCTGCTCGACCTCGAGGGTCCGGACCGCGTGGCCTGCATGTGGGGTCTCGGACCCTCGGGTACCGAGGCCGCCGCGGATCGCTTCGAGGCTCGCTACCTCGAGCCGTGGCTGGAATCCGTGGCGGCCCTCTGACTTCGATCCCCGCTTCCGGAGCCTCCTGCGGGGTACCGCATCGATTACGCCCTTTTGCTGTGACGCTACCACCTCCAGTGTGTAGCTTGGCCGGGTTGCTTCCGTGTCCCGGTTTCAAGTGCATCGTCCTGGAGAACACGTCATGGGTGGATACCCCTCGCACCGATCGATGTTCGCATGCCTGCTCCTCCTGTCCTGGTTGCCCGCAGCCTCCCCGGCGCAGGATCCCAACCAGACCACCAGCCTCAGTCCCGTCTATGCCAGCGGCATGCCATTCCGGATCGAGGTTCGTCAGCTCGAGACCGAACTCAAGGGACTGCCGGGACTGCACTCGGGGTGTTCGGCGATCCTCGAGTCCCAGCCGGAGCTCCTGGTGTTCTTCGGCGGGCGATCCAACCTCGCCGGCATGCACGGCTTCGATTGTGGCGACGGCAGCTTCGCCAAGGACGACTTCAACCGAAGCATGTTCCTGGCCAACGTCGAGACCGGCGAGGTCTGGGAACGATCGGTCGACGACCCCGAAAGCGGACTCAGCACGAAGCAGGCCGACCAGCTCTCCGCCGTGAACTACCTCGACAACCAGCTGGGTGATCACCTCATCTCGATCGGGGGATATGGTTATTCGCGCGAGGACCAGGACTGGGTGACCTTCGACACCCTGGCATTGATCGAGATCCAGGGGCTCGCGGACTGGATTCGCGGGCGTTCGACACCCCTCGCGGAATCGATTCGGTTCCTCGATCCTCCCGGGGGTGCGCCCGGCGACCTCTACACGAACACCGGGGGCAAGCTTCACCTTCCCTACGACGAGATGTGGATCTGCCTCGGCCAGGAGTTCCAGGGCCGCTACGATCCCTGCGACCCCTCCGTCGCCCGACAGACCTACAAGAAGGACTTCTTCAGGCTCCGGGTCGAGGAGGGGCGCGACGGCTGGCCGATCTTCACCTACCTCGGGAACTCTCCCGAGTCCCAGGAGGCCTTCGCCCGACGCCGCGACCTCAACATCCTGCCCGCGGTGGTCGATGCGAAGGGTGGAATCGGCATGGCCGCCCTCTCCGGGGTCTTCACCGAGGCCGACGGCTGCTGGACCGTGCCGATCCTGCTTGGCCGTGACGGCTCGATGATTCAGGCCGATCCCGCATCACCCCGCAGCTTCAAGCAGGGCTACAACGTCTATTCCTCCGCGGCGATGACCGCATGGTCGGAGAGCGAGGGAGTGAACTGGTTCATCATCGGGGGAGGGATCAGCTACCAGCTGCTCGACCATGGCCGGTTCTCGATCCCCGGTGGATTCCCGTACTCGACCAACCTCTCCGCGATCCGATTCGATCCCGCCTCCGACGAATGGGCCCAGTTCTTCCTCAACGAATCGTTCCCCCGCATTCCTGCCGGTCCCGAGGACCAGGCCTACTGGAGGTTCGGATCGGAGATGTACATGTTCCCGGTGGGGGATGCCTGGAGTTCGCTCACCAAGGGTGCATTCCTCCGGATCCTCGACCTTGATGCGATCACCGAACCGACCACCATCGGATACCTCTATGGAGGCATCGCCGCCCTCGGGTCCGATTTCGACGCTCCCAACTTCGCGACGGTCGCCTCACCGTACGGATTCGAGGTCATCCTGGTCCCAGGGCCCGGTTGTCCCGCGGATTTCACTGATTCCGGCGTGGTGGGCGGTCAGGATCTCGGGGCACTGCTCGCGGCGTGGGGCCAGTTGCCGATCGGGACCTCCGCGATCGAGGATCTCAACGACGATGGCTGGGTGAGCGGCATCGATCTCGCAATGCTCCTGCAGGCATGGGGTCCCTGTTCGAACTGAGCGTGAACCGGAGGTTCCTGGGGACGTTTGCGTACGGCCTCTAGGCCCCGCGAACCGCCTCGCATTCAGGGACCTGGGACGATGGCTTGCATCAGACGCCTGGCCTTGATCGCTTCACAGAGTCTGCAGGGCAATCAGATTACGGGCGGTTTCTGCCTTCCGCCTCCTGGCTCCGGATTCGCGGGGCTTCGGCGACTCCAAACGCTTTCTTTACAACCGAGGGTGCCTGAACACGATCCTTACACGATCGCCGGTGCTTCTTCGCAAATCGTTAACGACAACTTCCCCGTACCTCGCGATCGTTTTGACGTTCCGTCAGCGGGGCTGATGGAGATAGGGTCCGTCTCACGCATCGTGAGGGGCATTTCTGTTCCCTTTCAGCCAGAGAAGCGATGTTCATTCATGCTCAGATCAAAAATTCAAGCCATCGTTGTCTTCACCTTATCTGTTTGGGTCTCATGTGGGATCTCGGGTCCCTCGTTGACGTCGGGTGCCCAGGACACCGAATTCGACAATGGCGATCCAGCGAATGATGCGACGGTGCTGGGGCCACTTGGTACGGGCACCCTGAAGGACCTGCCGATCAACCCGATCCACGTCGAGTTGCTCGACCTCGCGTTCCAGGCCCCTTCCCTGATGCCTCGAAATCCCCACATCAAGAATCGATGTCGGGCCCAGGAACGGGTGGTGGGCTTTGCGCTCGAGCTCGGGCAGCCTTCCAGGGCGATCCGCTACACCACCGAGATCGACAATTGGCGACGTGCCCTCGCTTACACGGACTTCCTTGAGTACGCGATCAGGCACGGTGCTCCCGAACTTGCACCCGAGTACCTGCGACGAGCAAGGCTGGTCTCCGAGGGCGCGGAAGACTGGCGACTCGAGCGAATTCTTGCCGGGATCGCCCGTGTTCAGCTCATGCTCGGCGATATCGAACAGTCTCAGGAGACCGGCGAGGGGGTGACCGGATCCGATCGGGGGGCGATCAACGCGGTTGTCAGCGGACCCGATGATGCAAAGGCATACGCGCGACAACTCGCCCTCGTGGATGCCGCGATCGAGGCCTCGGACTTCGAACTCATCCGGAGCTCCGTCAAGGGGATCACCGAGTTCTACGAGAGTACCTATTCCGACCTCGATCGTCGTACCGAAATCGAGGGTCGGATCCAGCGGGTCGTCGGGCTCAAACTGCCCGAACCGGTCAAGGTCGAGGTGCTGGTCGGCATGGGTGAGGCAGCTGCCGCGAACGGTGACCTCCAGAAGACCGGGCAGTTCGCGGATCAGGCGTTCGAAATCACCCAGGCCATCGGCTACCGGGCCGAGATTCTGGTGCCGATGCTCGGCGATGTCGGGCGAATCACCGCCCTGGCCGGAAACAAGGGCGCGGCCGAGGAGCGACTGGCTGCCGGACTCGAGGCGTACGAGCGGGGCAAGCCCACGATCATGGGGATCTTCCGGACCGAGGCCCTCGAGCCCGTTGCGCGGGGGTACATGGCTCTAGGCGATTCATCCACTGCCGAGACGGTCTACCTGTCCGCATTGAATGAAGCGATCGACAATCCCAATTCCCGACCGCGGGCGGAGGACTTCTCCGCCCTGTGCTGTTCCATGGCGGTCTCCCGTTTCGAACCCGATGCGGACCTCATGGAGCGGCTGCGCACGATCTGCCGGGAATTGGGAGATCCGTGGTAGCGTTCTCGCCACTACTCCAAGTTGGTTTCGTCCTGTTGCTGATCGTCACCCTGAGTGCTCACGCGCATGCCCAGGAGAACGGTTCGATCCGCGGTACCGTCACCGATCAGGACTTCGACCAGTCTCTGGGTCTGGTGGAAGTCAGCATCATCGAGACCCAGCAGACGGTCGCCACGACGCCGGAGGGGAACTACGTGTTTCCCGAGGTCGAACCCGGGACCTACACCTTGATATTCAACAAGTCGGGATACACCCGGCGATTGCGGGGTGACGTACTGGTCCAGAGCGGCAAGGTCACCGAGGTCAACGCCGACCTCGCAGGTGAATTCACCGAAATGGAGGAGTTCATCGTCGAGGAGCTGAGCCTGGGTGGCGCCACCGAGCTCGGCTTGCTGCGCCTGCGCCTCGAGAGCCCCGCCTTGCTCGATTCGATCAGTTCCGAATTCATGTCCAAGGCCGGAGCCAGTGATGCAGCCAGTGCGTTGAAACTGGTTTCAGGCGCCTCGGTCCAGGACGGCAAGTACGCAGTGGTTCGCGGGCTCCCCGACCGGTACGTCAATTCCCAGCTCAACGGGGTGCGGATGCCCACTTCGGATGCGGAAAAACGTGCGGTTCAGCTCGACCAGTTCCCCAGTTCCGTCATCGAGAGCATCCAGGTCTCCAAGACCTTCACTCCCGACCAGCAGGGTGATGCGTCCGGCGGTGCAGTCGACATCATCCTCAAGGGTATTCCCGACCAGACGTTCATTTCGCTGAAGAGCGAGTACACCTGGAACAGCAACACCAGTGGACGAAGCGACTTCCTGAGTTACCGGGGCGCCGGGTTCAACTTCTGGGGCGATCCAACCCGACCGGTCGGTCCGTTCCCCGCCGGCACGGTCTGGCCCGGTGCGGTCGGGGTCTCCACCACCAATGCGCCCATCGATTACAAGTGGGAACTCGCCACCGGAGGCCGTCTGGAACTTGAGGATGGCGTCACCGTCGGTGGCATGATGAGTTTCGTCAACAAGCACGAGAGTCAGCTCATCGATGATGGAATCCAGGACGGGTGGGGTGTGCGCAAGAGTCCGGTCGCCGGTCAGCCGGCGGTGAACCCCCAGTGGGAACCGCTGCCCTGGCAGAAGGATGGGACCGACTTCTACACCGAGCTCTACGACTGGAAGCAGGGGACCCGGACGACGCAGTGGGGGACGATGCTCAGTGGAGGCTTCGATTCCGAGCTGTTCACGTTCAGTGCCACGTACCTCAGCACCAAGATCGACGAGGACCAGGCGACCCAGCTCGACAACACCCGTGGCAAGGAATACTTCTTTCCCGGCTACAGCATCTCGGACCCGGTGGCCAACTGGGATGCGGTCCAGAGCGGTAACGCCAACATCTCGCCCTGGACCCGCCTGCAGACGATCGGATACACCCAGCGCACCACCGAGACCCGGATCTTCACCGGCAGGAACGTCATACCCCTTGGTGAAACAGAGGCGTTCTTCTCCAAGAACGACCAGTTCGTATTCCTCAATCCCACGATCGACTGGCAGTTCTCGACCAGCGAGGCCCGGTTCTACCAACCTGACAAGACCCAGTTCGCCGCCACCTGGCAGCCGGGGTACACCCGGCCCATAGGGCAAGGGGCGGCGTGGCTCGCGGTGGGTAACGCGTGGACCGGCCTGCCTCCGGTTCCCAACATCAACTTCGGATACATCCAGCGGATCTACAAGGAGATCACCGAGAAGAGCAGCCAGAGCGAGGGTGAACTCACCCTTCCCTTCCTGATCGACCAGGAGCTGGAGGGTGAGTTCAAGATCGGCATCTTCGATGACAAGGTCACCCGGAACTACTCCCAGCAGACGTTCCAGGTCAACGCGGGCGCGAACGTGCCGGTCGGGCAGTGGACGGTGGGAGCGAACGTTTTTCCGGGGACCCAGGGGAACCCGCCTCCGCCGGCAGCCGTCGACTGGGCTGGATCGACCCCTTCGTTCGAGGACAACTGGGCGGATGTCTGGCCCGGAATCACCCCTGGCGGTGGGGTCAACGACGCGGTGATGGTGGATCCGGGAATCGACGTCGACTACACGGGCGAACAGCGGGTCAAGGGTTTCTTCGGCATGATGGAGTTGCCCCTCAGTGACACCCTAGACATCATCGGCGGTGCCCGTGTCGAAACCACCCGGCTCAAGACCACCGTGATTCCCGAGGCGAACGTCCAGTGGGTGCCGGACCCCTTCAACCAGACGCAAGGTCTGGTCCAGCTCAATCCGGGGGATGCCGATGTCGACTACGTGCAGTCCCGGATCCTGCCGTCCATCGCCCTCCAGTACGACAATGGTGAGGACCTGGTCCTCCGCCTCGCGTACAACGAGACGATCGCCCGACAGACCTTTCGTGAGATCACACCGGTCATCCAGCAGGAGTATGCCGGGGGACCGATCTTCGTCGGCAACGCGGATCTGGTCGAAACCACCCTCCAGAACTTCGATGCCCGCCTCGACATCACGCCCTACGAAGGTGGATTGATCTCGCTGAGCGGTTTCTACAAGTACATGGTCGAACCGATCGAAAACATCTCCCTTCAGGTGGTCGGGCTCGGCAGCGTGACCACGCCCGTCAACTACCCTGATGGCTACTTGTACGGATTCGAGTTCGAATGCCGACAGGACCTAGGCGTGCTCTTCGGCCTCGAGGGCCTGTCGGTCGGAGGCAACTTCACCAAGATCAACTCCCAGGTCACCCTCTCGAACGTCGAGCGGGAAAACCTCGTACTGGCCGGGTATCCGGCGACGACCCGCCAGATGACCGGCGCGCCCGACTACCTCCTGAACGCGTTCCTCAACTTCAGCCTCGAGGAGACCGGTACCAACTTCTCGATCTTCTACACCCTCAAGGGCCAGACCCTGCAGTCCGGGGGAGCGGCGGCTCGTGGTCGCCAGTTCTACACGCCCAGCATCTACGAAGCACCGATCGACACCCTCAACGTGACGATCTCGCAGGAGATCTTCGGGCCCCTGACTCTGGACCTGAAGTTCAGGAACCTCACCAACCCCGATTTCAGGACGTTCTACCAGGACCCGAACATCTCCGGTACCAGAACCTACACCTCCTACACCCGAGGCATCGACGTGTCGGTGGGCCTCAATCTCTCCTTTGACTTCTGACCCTCGAATGAAAGGCTCCTTGCTATGAGTCCCAAGAACGAACTCCTGCGCCCGACGGACCGCGACCCTTCGGAACACCGCGCCTCGCCCAAGGCCATGGCGTGCCTTGCCGGCATCTTGTCGTTGTTCATGATGGGGGGGGGCGCTGCCGCAGGACCGGTACAGGATTCCGTGGATGTCGAGGACACCCGAGCCACGCTTTCCGAATGGATCGAGACCAAGCGGCTCATATCCAAGGAAAAGAAGGATTGGAAGCTGTCCCGGGAGGTCCTTTCGGATCGCATCGAGCTGGTGCGGAGGGAGATCGAGGCCACCCGGGGGAAGATCCGGGATGCGGAGGAGAGCGTCTCGACGGCCGACGCGAAGCGCGTGGAGCTGATGACCGAGGAGGAACGACTCAAGGAGACGGCGAAGCTGCTGGAGGACCTGATTGCCGGCTACGAGCAGCGAACTCGCACGTTGCTGCCGAGGCTTCCACAACACGTCCGCCAGCACCTCAAGCCGATCACCCAGGAGCTTCCCGAGGAAGGTGAGGAGACAACCCTTTCCCTGACCAAGCGCTACCAGAACGTGGTCGGAATCCTCGACCAGATCAACAAGTTCAATCGCGAGGTGAAGGTGACGAGCGAGGTTCGCGACCTGGGAGGCGGGACGAAGTCCGAAGTGACCGTGATCTACCTCGGCATCGCGTACGGCTTCTACGTCAATGGCAACGAGGACGTATCGGGTGTCGGAACTGGAAACGAGACGGTCTGGGAATGGTCCCCCGACAACGACATCGCACCCGAGGTCGCTTCAGCCGTGCGGATTCTCAACAACGAGGAGGTCGCTTCCTTCGTTCCCCTCCCGGTCGAGATCAAGTGAGGAGCCCCGTCATGAACCACATTCCACGAATTCAATTCGCCACCTGGATCACCGTGATCACCTCGGTGTTCGCTTCCCCCGTGTTGCAGGCCCACTCGGCACCCGGCGGGCAATCCACGGAGGAATCGCCCCGGGGGGAGGCAGCACCGGCTTCTCAGGAATCGCCACGCCGGGATCTCGCCCAGGCCACTTCCGACATCCAGCATCGCCTCGATGAGAGCGTCAAGGAGCTCGATGCACTTCGCAAGCAGATCGTCGAGGAGACGCTGCCGATGAGCAGGGAGCTTCGGGATCTCGAGGGGCAGCTGAGCGAGGTCCGTCGCGAGTACCAGCAGGTGAGCAGGTTGCTTGACTCGCGCACCCTGGACGTCGCGAATCTCACCCGGCGTATCGAGGATCGTTCAGCCACCACCTCGTATCTTTCCAACCTCCTCGGCGAGTACATCCGCAATCTCCAGACCCGTCTGCACATCGTCGAGATGCAGCGCTATCGGGACGAACTCGATGCCGCCAACCTGGCCCCTGAGAACGAGGCGCTCAACGAGGACGAGGTCTTCAACGTCCAGGCCGAGGTGCTCGGTCTTTCCCTCGATCGGCTGGAGGATGCGATCGGCGGGACCCGTTTCGCAGGGAGTGCAGTCGACGGAAGTGGGATCGTGCGCAACGGCGAGTTCGTCCTCATCGGTCCCTCGGCCTTGTTCAAGGCCTCCGACTCCGACCTCGCCGGAACCGCCGAGGAGCGGTTGGGGTCCACCGAACCCACTGAACTGTCCTTCATGGCTCCGGGGCAGGGTGAGCTGGCCGCTGCATTCGTGGAGAATTCCGGAGGTCAGTTCCTCTTCGACCCCACCCTTGGAAACGCCCACAAGGTCGAGGCCACGGAGGAGACCGTCTGGGAGCACATCCAGAAGGCGGGACCCGTCGGGATTCCGATCGTGGTCATGGCGGGCCTTGCCCTGCTGGTCGCATTCTGGAAGTGGGCAAGCCTGTCCATGGTCCGCAAACCGTCGAAGCGGGCGCAGAAGGCGATGCTCGCCGCCCTCGGCGAGCGGGACGTCACCGAAGCCACCGCCCAGGTCAGGCGGGTGGGCGGGCCGACCGGGCACATGCTCGAGCTGGGCATCGAGAACCGTGAACACGATCCCGCTCTGGTCGAGGAGATCATGTTCGAGCAGGTGCTCGAGACCAAGTCGAGGTTGAACAAGTGGTTGCCCTTCATCGCGATATGCGCGGCTTCCGCCCCGCTGCTGGGGCTGCTTGGCACGGTCACCGGGATCATCGAGACCTTCAAGATGATCACGATCTTCGGTTCCGGGGATGTGAAATCGCTCTCGGGCGGAATCTCCGCGGCGCTCATCACCACCGAATTCGGGCTGATCGTCGCGATACCCTCCCTGATTCTCCACGCCTGGCTCTCCCGCAAGGCACGTGGCTTCACGGACACCATGGAGCGATCCGCGATTGCATTCATGAACCAGCTTGGAAGGACACCCTACTACGCCGGACCAAGCCGTGGTAGTGACTCGAAGATAGAGGTGGCGGATGCCGAACAGTTGAGGCATCTCGTGACCAAGGACCTTGCCGCACTTGTGCAGAAGCTCGTCGACGAGGCGGTCGCCTCACGAAACCCGGCCCCGAAGCCGGTGGCAGATCAAGCTGATTCGACCCCGATTCCACCACCTGAGGGTGCATGAAGATGAACACCGATCCCAACATCCCGGTGGATGATGCAGGGGCGACTGGCTTCCCGACGGCCCTCGAGACGCTCGTGGGCGAGGGCATCCAGATGTGGCTGGGTGGTGGCTGGGGCATGATCGCCCTGTCCATCGTCGCATTCGTGATGTTCTGCGTCGGCCTGAGCGTGTTGCTCAAGATCTATCGTGCGGGCCTCTTCCGCGTCCCGGCCCGAACATGGGTCAAGTGGCTCGATCACCCCGAACAGAGACAGGGCTCGGTGGGTCGACTCATCCAGGGCCTGGCCGGCAAGACCAGGCTCAAGGACGTCGCGCACGCGATCGATGCGATTCGAATCGGCGAGATTGAGCCATTCGACCGTGAACTCAGGGTCATGAAGGTCTGTGTCGGCGCTGCGCCGTTGCTGGGACTCCTCGGTACCGTCACGGGGATGCTGTCCACCTTCGACGCCCTCTCCACCGGATCCGGGGGCGACAAGACCATGGAGTTGGTTGCAGCCGGCATCTCGGAAGCGTTGATCACCACCGAGACCGGGCTGGTCATCGCCCTGCCCGGTCTCTTCTTTCACTTCTTCCTAAGCCGCAAGTCCCAGGCGAGCAAGCGTTTCGTCGCGCAACTCGAATCCGTCTGCAACCAACGTGTCCTCAAGGGCACGGTGGCGGCGGTGAATTGACTGCAGTCCCAGTAAGGAGCCTTTCACATGGGTAGATTCCGCCAATCAGCAGACGAATCGGATGAGACCAGCGTCGACATATCCCCCCTGATCGACTGCGTGTTCATCCTGCTGATCTTCTTCATCGTCACCACGACCTTCGTGGAGGAGACCGGGGTCGAGGTCGACAAGCCTCAGGCCGCCGCTTCGGTGCAGTTGGAGAAGCAGAGCATCCTGATCGCGATCACCAACGAGGGCGATGTGGTCCATGCCGGAAAGAACATCGGGGTGGGGGGGGTGCAGCCAGTGGTCAAGCGCGCCCTTCAGGCGGAGGATGTTCCCGTGATCATCCAGGCTGATCGCGTCGCCCAGTCCGGCCTGATGGTCGAGGTCATCGGTGAGGCCAAGCTGGCAGGTGCCCGAAAGGTCAGCATCTCCACGAGGACCGGAAGCTGAGCCGGGAGTGCCACTGTCCATGAAGATCACCAAGCTCATCATCGGATTCCTCCTCCAGCGCACGTTCGTGCTTCTGGGGGCCTTGCTGCTGACCCTGGGTATCTTCATGCTGCTGCCGATCCTCCAGGCGGTCACCGGTTCCAAGCCGCCAGGCATGGACCTGGTGGACGTCTCGACCGTGAACCTGCCGCCTCCTCCTCCCCCGGTCGAGGAAGAGGAGGAGGAAGAGGAGCCCGAAGAGGAGCCTCCACCCCCCCAGATGGATGCGGAGGTCCCTCCACTGAGCCTCGACCAGCTGAGTCTCGCTCTCAACCCGGGGTTCGGAGAGTTCATGGGTGGTGATTTCAAGGTCGACCTGCGATCGACCTCGACCACCGCCCGGCAGGCCCAGCAGCTGTTCAGTCTTGCCGACCTGGACCAGGAACCCCGGGCGATCTTCCGGGGCAGTCCGAAGATCACCAGCAAGATGAGACGACGTACCCCCGGGACGGTGTACGTCATCTTCACCGTGGGTACGGAGGGGAAGGTCGAGGAGGCCAAGGTCCAACGATCGACCGATCCGGTCTTCGAGCGGGCCGCCCTCGATGCGGTCAGGAAATGGAAGTTCGAGCCCGGGAAGCGCGCCGGCAAGCCGGTGAAGTTCAGGATGCGGGTGCCGATCACCTTCGAGAGGAATTGACCCGGTCATGGAAGCTCCAATCGATCGATACGTCCTAGGATCTCTTCGCACTCGCGGAGATTTGAAATGGAACAGGAGAACCTTCAGATGAATTCGAGACCAAGTACGAAGACCTGCATCCCAATCGTCCTCACGAGCATGTTCGCGTGTTGTGGCATGCTTCACGGGCAGGATTCAGCGGGGATCTCACTTGATGAGTGGGTTCGATCCAACCAATTGTTCCCGCCCGGGGAGGAGGGCCGTGCCCGTTCGACCTGGCTCACCTCGGAGGACCTGGCGATCTTCAACGACCCTGCCTTCAAGAAGCGCTTCGCCCAGAGCTACATCTCCGAAACCGAGATCGAGCCCAAGGTCGACGAGGACGAACGGGAGCTGATCATCAAGATCATGGACCTGATCTCGGAGGACGACCTTGCCGGTGCTGAGTCCCTGATCCTCGAAAGCAAGGAGGAGGGAAGCTCGGCCATGCTGGACTTCTTCCTCGGCAACATCTACCTGCAGACCGAGCGTTTCACCGAGGCGACCCGGGCCTACCAGTCCGCGGTGGAGAAGTACCCACGGTTCCGTCGTGCGTGGCGGAACCTCGGACTGGCCGCCGTACAGGATGTCGACTTCGATGCGGCGATTCCCGCATTCACCGAGGTCATCTCGCTGGGGGGGGGGGATGTCCAGAGCTACGGACTGCTGGGGATGGCGTACAGTCGGGTCGACGACCACATCTCCGCGGAGACCGCGTTCCGGATGGCGATCCTCCTCGACCCCGTCACCGTGAACTGGAAGCTTGGCATGGCGATGAGTCTGTTCATGCAGGAGCGGTACGCCTCGACCGCCGCCCTGGTGAAGAACCTCCTCAAGGACGATCCGGAGAATGCCAAGTTCTGGATGATCCAGGCGAATGCCTTCATCGGCCTCGGCGAGTTCATGAAGGCTGCTGAGAACTTCGAGATCGTGGACCAGCTGGGCCGGTCCACGCACCTTTCGCTCTGTTCGCTCGCGGACATCTACATGAACGAGGAGCTCTACGAACTCGGCGTGGATGCCTACACCAAGGCGATCGCCGGGTTCCCCGAGGCCTCGCCCGCCCGACCTATCCGGGCCTGCAAGATGCTCGTGGCGCGGGGTGCGAATGAGGAGGCGGGGACCCTGATCGACCAGCTTGACGCGGTCAAGGGAAGTGACCTGGAGCCCGCGGTCCGAACGGACCTGCTCAAGATTCGTGCCCGCATCGCCGCTGCCACCGATCAGTCCGAGGAATCGGCGAAGATCCTGCGAAAGATCGTGGAGATCAACCCGCTGGACGGGGACGCACTCATCCTGCTGGGCAACCACTGCAAGTCCGAAGGCGATGTCGAGCAGGCGATCTTCTACTACCAGCGCGCCGAAGGACTCGAGGAGTTCGAGGCGGACGCCAAGCTCCAGCACGCTCAACTGCTCGTCGACGGATCACGCTACCAGGAGGCAATTCCGCTCCTGAGGCGAGTGCATCAGCTCACCCGACGCAAGGACGTGCAGGACTACCTCGAGACGGTCGAATGGTTCGCGAAGAACCGCTAATCGGCATCGACGCAGGCTAGCGCCCCGTCATCGATCAGCTGGGCCGGCGTTTCCGATGCCCGATTCCTGAGCAGGGCCAGACGCCGGCGAGCGGATTCGATTCCATTCTTCGCAGCCTCCTCCAGCCACCCGATGGTCCGGAGTCCGGGCTGCCCCCCGGGATCCCGTTCGAGAAGCAGCACCGCCGTGAGGTACTGCGCCCGGTGGTTGCCCAGGACCGCGGCTTCCTCGAGCAGTTGCAGCGCTCGATCCCGATCCTGGGTCACCTCGTGACCGAAGAGGTGCATGATCCCGAGATTCGCGAGGCCCGAAGGGTCGTTCTGCCTGGCGGCGGACTCATACAGTTCGAGGGCTCTGGCATGGTCGCGTTCCACGCCCCGTCCGGTGAAGTAGAGGAGACCGAGGTTGTTCTGCGCACCGGGGTGGCCCTGCTCGGCCGCCCTGCGATACCAGGCTGCAGCTTCCCCTTCGGCCAGCGACTGTTCACAGCGCAGACCCATCGCGTGCTGGGCTTCCGGATCGCCTGAATCGGCCTGGGCCTCCAGGGACATCGGCAGCCAGATCAGATCGTCGTATCGGGCAAGCGAACGGGGCGTGGAACCGGTGCAACCCGTACCAACCAGCGCGATGGCAAGGCCCAGCAGGCCGCTCAGCAAGGCCCGGCTCCCTGCCTGGGTGTCCCGGATGTGGTGGTGGCGTCTATTCATGTTCCTGGATTCGGATCCAGGAGCGACTGGCTGAATCAGTCATGACCGTTTTCAGCTGCCTCGCACGCTCCAATTCGGTTTGGGAGGTCTGTCACCTCTGTGTGTTCAGGTTCCGTGAAGTGCGGAAATCGCCTCTAAGTCCCTCTCGGCGTCGATTCAGATCCTTCCTCCTCCGTGGAGTGCGTTCCCGATGGCTTACGAAGGGGAGTGATGGGCCGCTCTTCCGTTCCAGAGTGGCGCCGGTTGGGATTCGGGTGCTGGATTTCGAATTTGATTCTCACCGTCGGTTTCCAAGTCCAATTCAGGCAGGGGATTGATGCATCGAACCCGGCCCCTCGCACTAGTGCATTGCTCGTGGAACCAATACCCAACGCACGCCGGAAGCACACGGAATCCAAACGATCCCGATTTAGCCTTCGATCCATCAGAGCCGGTGAAACGAGGCGCGGACACACTTCCGTGAGCACCTTGATCACTGGATCAAACGCATGTCCCTGTTTCAGAGAACGATCGTATTTCACTTATGACTTTTCTAGGAGTTAAGTTCATGAAGAACACCACACGTTGCATCGGAGCCACACTGGCCACCGGCGCGGCGCTGACCGTCTCAAGCATCGCGCTTGCAGACGAGATCATCGTCAATTCGGATATCACTATTTCGACCACCTGGACCGCCGACAACACCTACAACCTCAGCGGCCAGATCTACGTCAGGAACGGCGCCACGCTCACGATCGAGGCCGGTACCGTCGTCGCCAGCAGCCCCACCAAGAACGGTTCGGGTTCACTGGCCGTCTGTCGAGGCGCGCAGATCAACGTGCAGGGCACTGCCGATGCACCCGTGATCATGACCTCCACCAACGACGACTTCCAGACCTGGCGAGAGGCCTGCAACGAGTGGGGCAACCTCACCATCATGGGCAACGCATTCATCGGCTACAACTACGGTGGCGAGGCGGCCTGGTCCGGTGCCCAGGCCACCATGGAGGGGCTCGTCCCCGAGTTCGACGGTGACCCCAACGTCATCTACGGCGGCACCAACGACAACGACGACAGCGGTTCGATCTCCTACCTCTCGCTTCGATACGGTGGACGCGTCGTCGGTCTCACCAACGAGCTCAACGGTCTTTCCCTCGGTGCGATCGGTCGTGCAACGAGCATCAACAACGTCGAGATCATGAACAACGTCGATGACGGCATCGAGCTCTGGGGCGGCACCGTCGACCTCAAGAACTGCTCGATCTGGAACATCGGTGACGACAGCGTCGATGCCGACCAGGGCTACCGGGGCACCATGCAGAACATCTTCGTGGTCCAGGGATTCAGCACCCAGGCGAAGCAGGGATCCGGTGTCGGTGACAACGGTTTCGAGTTCGACGGCGCCGAGGATTCGGACGCACAGCCCCGGACCCGTGCCGCCATCTACAACGCCACCTTCGTCGGCCAGCCCGACGGTGACGGTGCGACCGCATGGCGTGATGGTGCCGGTGTCCAGTACATCAACTGCATCTTCATGGACTGCGGTGAGAAGGTCGTCCGCCCCGACGGTGACGATGGTGACGGTGCGCAGGGCTACGGCTACAACGGAACCGCGACCTTCGCGGAACTCTGGAACACCAACGCCTCGGTGGCCCCGAGCGTGAACGCCCCTTCGAACCCCGGTGTCTTCTACACCGCCCAGAACGACGACTACAACGTCTGCGCGATGGTCGGTAGCGTCTTCTACAACAACGCCAACTACTCCGATGCCAACACCTACGGGGTGTTCGATGCGGCGAACAACAACCTCATCGAGAAGACCACGCCCATCGCGGCGATCACTCGTGCCCCGCTGGAACTGGTCGGCCCGGACTTCAAGGCGCAGGAGCGCGTCACCTTCATCGATCCGACCCCCGTCGGCGCGGCTGCCGGTGCTCAGGCCCTCCCGACCTCGGAGAACGGCGTGATCTACCAGAACTATTCCGGCGCCTTCTCTCCCACCGGAGCCAACTGGCTCTGTGGATGGTCCGCGGCAAGTTCCTACGGTTTCATCTCCGATGACTGTGGCAACGAGGTTCTCGTGAGCGGTGACATCACCACTTCGACCACCTGGTCCGCCGGAAACGTCTACAACCTGCAGGGTCAGGTCAACGTCAAGAACGGCGCCACCCTCACCATCGAGGCCGGTACCATCGTCGCCAGCACCCCGTCCGTGAACGGTTCCGGTTCACTCGCCATCTGCCGAGGTTCACAGATCAACGTGCAGGGCACTGCCGATGCACCCGTGATCATGACCTCCACCAACGACGACTTCGAGAACCTTCGCACCGCCTGCAACGAGTGGGGCAACCTCACCATCATGGGCAACGCATACATCGGCTACAACTATGGTGGCGCAGCGCCCTGGTCCGGTGCGCAGGCCACGATGGAAGGCCTGGTCCCCGACTTCGATGGCGATCCCGATGTCATCTACGGTGGTACCGATGACGACGACAACAGCGGTACGATCAGCTACCTCAACCTTCGCTACGGCGGTCGGGTGGTCGGTCTCACCAACGAGCTCAACGGTCTGTCCCTCGGTGCGATCGGTCGTGCAACGACCATCAACAACGTCGAGATCATGAACAACGTCGATGACGGCATCGAGCTCTGGGGCGGTACCGTGAACCTCGAGAACTGCGCGGTCTGGAACATCGGTGACGACAGCATCGACGCCGACCAGGGCTACCGTGGAACGATCACCAACGTCCTCGTCGTCCAGGGCCACAGCGCGGATGCCAAGCAGGGCTCCGGATTCGGTGACAATGGTTTCGAGTTCGACGGCGCCGAGGATTCCGATGCGCAGCCTCGTACGCGTGCGGCCGTCTACAACGCCACCTTCATCGGCCACCTCGACGGTGACGGCGCGACTGCATGGCGTGATGGTGCCGGCGTCCAGTACATCAACTCCATCATCATGGACTGCGGCGAGAAGGTCGTCCGCCCCGACGGTGACGATGGTGACGGTGCGCAGGGCTACGGCTACAACGGGACCGCGACCTTCGCGGAGCTCTGGGACACCAACGCCTCGGTCTTCCCGAGCGTGAACGCCCCTTCGAACCCCGCTCTCTACTACACCGCCCAGAACACCGACTACAACGTCTGTGCGATGGTCGACAGCGTCTTCTACAACAACGCCAACTACGACGATGCCGAGACGTACGGCGTCTTCGATGTTGAGAACAACAACGTCAGGGAGCCTTCGGTGATGCCGATCACCGAACTCGTCCGTGGCGACCTCGTCCTGATCGGCCCCAACTTCAAGGCCACCCAGCCGGTCGAGTTCCTCGACCCGCGCCCCGTGGGCACCTCCGCTGGTGCGTTCGATGCCAACAGCAACTGGCTCTGTGGCTGGTCGACCTCCGATGCATACGGCCTGATCAACTGTGATCTTGATATCCCCTGTCCCGGTGACTTCAACAATGATGGCACGATCAGTGGTGCCGACCTGAGTCAGCTCCTCGGTGCATGGGGCACCATCCGCCCCGAGTTCGACCTGACCGGTGATGACTTCATCAACGGTGCCGACCTGAGCATCCTGCTCGGGGCCTGGGGCCCGGGCGGCTGCTGAGTCGTCCCGTAGTCATTCCTCCAGGATCCTTCGGTTTGGATCTACGGCACCGCCCCCCCGGCCCCCACAGGCCGGGGGGGCGTTTCGTATTCGGTGCGCCGTTCGTATCTGATGGGCCGCTCAGAGTGCGGCGAGGCGTCGTGCGACGTCCATCTCGATCAGGGCCTCGACCAGCGGCTGCAGGCGACCCTGCATCAACTCCCCGAGGTTGAAGGACTGCCCGAGTCGATGATCGACCACGAGGTTCTCCTTCCAGCGATAGGTCCGGATCTTCTCCGCTCGGCCACCGGAACCGATCATCGAGGCCCGCTCCTCCGCACGTCTGGCGTCGAGTTCCCGCTGCTGTCGTTCGTAGAGTCGCGCACGAAGCAGTCGCCATGCCTTCTCACGATTCTGGGCCTGGCTCTTGGTCTCCTGCATCCGGACCTCGATCCCGGTCGGTTCGTGGATCAGGTGCACGGCGGTCGCGACCTTGTTGACGTTCTGGCCGCCCGGGCCCTGGGCGGTGGTGATCGATTCCTTGACGTCGGACTTCTCGAGCTGCACCGCCACCTCCTCGGGTTGAGCGAGGACCGCGACGGTTGCGGTCGAGGTGTGGATGCGGCCCTGTGCCTCCGTCGCCGGCACCCGCTTGACCTGATGGGTGCCGCCTTCGTAGCCCAGCTCGCTCCAGGCGCCCTCGCCTTCCAGCTCGACGATCACGCTCTTGAATCCCGCGATCTCGCCCGGATGGGCCTCCAGGACCTCGAAACGCCACTGCCGCCCCTGGGCGTAGCGCTCGTACATCTCGAGCAGGTCGCCCGCCCAGATCCCCGCCTCGTCGCCGCCGACCCCGGCGCGGATCTCGAGGATCATCGCCCCGATCGCCTTGTCCTCCGCGGTGACCAGCTCGGTCTTGAGCGCCTCGACCAGTCGATCCCGCTCCTCCTCCAGGGAGGGGAGCTCCTCACGAGCGAGCACGACCAGTTCGGCGTCCTCGTTCGCGGTGATCGCGTTGGTGAGCTCCTCCCGTTCGGCTTCGAGCGCCTTCACCCTGCGCCAGGTGCCGACCGGTCCCTCGAGGGCGGAACGCTTCACCGACAGCTCCCGGACCCGGTGGTGGTCGCCGAGGACCTCGGGATCCAGCAGCTGCTCGCCGACGCCTCGCAGCTGGGCGTCCATCTCGTCGAGTCGTCGCGCCAGGTTGTCCGCGATCCGTTCGTCCACGTCCGGGCTCCAGTACCCCTCCAAGCATACAGCCGCACCCGTCCGGGATGCGGCTGCGTCGATGCGGGGTCGCCGAGGCTACTTCTTCTTCTTGTTCTTGAAGTAGTCGCCCTGGAACTTCTTCTGGAATCGCTCGACCCGTCCGGTGGTGTCCACGAAGGAGCTCTTGCCGGTGAAGAACGGGTGGGACCCGGACCAGACCTCCACGGTGAGCTCGGGCACGGTGGCGCCCACGGTCATGACCTGCTCGCCCCGGAAGAAGACCTTGCACTCCGGGTACCATTCTGGGTGGATGTCCTTCTTCATGGGATGCTCCTTGCGCATTCCGGGCGGGGCGACCGGCCGATCGGTCGAGCAGCGCATCATACCCCCTCGTCGATCGGCAGGCAACGGCCCTCCCGGCCCCTGCCGGGGCTTCAGGCCGCCGCTTGACCGTGCTGGCGATCCCGGTATCCTCTCTTGACCCTGCCAATCCCCTGTAGCTCAATTGGTAGAGCGAGCGGCTGTTAACCGCTAGGTTGCTGGTTCGAGTCCAGCCGGGGGAGTTGCCGCCCCGATGCCTGCGTCGGGGCGGTGGTCTTTTCCGGAGCCCGCCCGGCCCGGACGCTCAGCGAACCCGGACCCGGCTCGCGGCGGCCTTCGCCGCCCGCCTCGCCGCGGCCACGGACCGCCCGGTGGCGAGGGCGACCCCCATCCGACGATGCTTCCTGCAGGCCGGTTTCCCGAAGAGCCGGACCTGGGTGTCGGGCCTTGCCAGCGCCTCCGGGAGGCCGTCGTAGCGGGGGGGGCGGGTGCTCGCCCGTTCCGCGAGGATCACCGCACTCGCGCTCGGCCCCCGGTAGGTGATCCGGGGGATGGGCAGCCCGAGAATCGCCCGGAGGTGCAGCTCGAACTCCGAGAGGTCCTGGGAGACCATGGTGACCATCCCGGTGTCGTGCGGGCGCGGGGAGAGCTCGGAGAAGATCACTTCCTCGCCGCGAATGAAGAACTCGACGCCGAAGAGGCCGGCGCCCTCGGGGCCGGCGATCCGGTCGGTGATCCGCTTGGCCATGCGCTCCGCCTTGCGGACCAGTGGCTTCGGCATCGGGCAGGGCATCCAGGACTCCTGGTAGTCACCCCGTTCCTGGCGATGGCCGATCGGTTCGACGTAGACCGTCCCCGACCCTCGGCGGACCGCGGAGGCACGTTGCTTGACGGTGAGCAGGGTGATCTCGTAGTCGAAGTCGATGAATTCCTCGACGATGACCACGCCCTTGTCGCCACGCATGCCCTTGAGGGCGTGCTTCCAGCTCCGGGCGATGTCCGCCCGGGTCCGGGCGACCGACTGGCCCTTGCCGCTGGAGCTCATGACCGGCTTGATCACGCAGGGCAGCCCCACGGTCCCGTCGATGACCGTCTTGAGCGAGTCCAGGTCGTCCGCGTATCCGTAGCGCGCGGTGGGCAGCTTCAATTCCTCCGCCGCCAGCGAGCGAATCGCGTCCCGATTCATGGTGAGGTGCGCCGCCAGTGCGGAAGGGATCACCGTGGTGCCCTTGGCCTCGATGTCCAGCAGCGCCTCGGTGCGGATCGCCTCGACCTCGGGCACCACGTAGTCCGGGCGGTGGCGCCGGACCAGGGTCCTGATCGCCCGTCCATCCAGCATGTCGATCACCTCGGCGTGGTCCGCGACCTGCATCGCGGGCGCGCCCTCGTAGTGGTCGGCGGCCACCACCCGGCAGCCGTAGCGCTGCGCGCAGATCACGAATTCCTTGCCGAGCTCGCCGGAGCCGAGCAACAGGATGGTCACGGGGTGTTGGCTGTTCATGCCCGCATCTTAGGGACCGAGGCCCCGCCCCTCCGCGGCTGTGGAGAACCTGCGCTGAACCCGATGCAGCGGGTACGATGCGGGCCACCGGAGGCTCCCCATCGACCTGCTCGGAAACATCCTCATCACCCTGCTCGTCCTCCAGCTGGTCTGGCAGTACGCGCTTCGGTTCGGGAAGGACACCATCGGGAACCCCCGGGTCCCCCAGTACTACCAGAACCACGGGATCCGGGAGATCGTCCTCAGCGCCACCCTCGCGGGGATCATGCTGGTGTGCGCGTGGCGCACCCAGGCGACCTCGCTCGACCTGGTGCTGCTCACGCTGGCCGGGACCGGACTGGTCGGTTCCTACTGGGTCGCGGTCGCCTTCGTGGGGCTCGGCCGGCAGTTCCCCGAGGACGACAGCGACGACCTGGTGCCCCACGTGAACCACGCGATCCAGGCCGTGGTGCTCGTCCTCGCGCTGGGCTTGAAGTGGGCCTCGGCCTGATCCCCGGCCGCCACGCACGCCCGCACGCCAGCACCTAGACTGCCTCCATGCGCTTCACCTCGCCCACCGCTCTCACCCGACTTTCGTGCCTGCTCCTGGTGGTCTCGCCGCTGCTTCCCTGCGTCACGGGGCACGCCGACGAGGATGATCGACTCCGGGTCCTGGTCTGGAACGCCTGGCGGGGCGGCAACGAAGTCGAGTCCGGTCCCGAGAAGGTGCTCGCGGTGATTCGTGAGGCCGCCCCGGACCTGGTCCTCATGCAGGAGAGCTACGACATCAACGGCGACCGTCCGACCCTCGGCCGGTGGATCGCCGAGGAGCTCGGCTGGCACGTCCACCAGGCGGAGAGCCCGCACCTCTGCGTCCTGACCCCGATGAAGATCGACGCGACGTTCTTTCATGACCCCTGGCATGGTCTGGGGGTCCGCGTGACCGACGAGGCGAAGCGCTCCTTCGTCGCCTGGTCGATCTGGCTCGACTACCGCGCCTACATCACCTACGAGCTCCGGGACCGACCGGAGCTGACCGACGCGGAACTGCTCGCGGCCGAGGACGTCCGCTCGACCCGGGTCCAGGAGGCGACCGCGCTGCTCGCGCACCTCGAGGAGGCGGGGCAGCTCGAGCTCGACGTGCCGTTGCTGGTGGGGGGGGACTGGAACACGCCCTCGCACCTCGACTGGACCGTCGACACCACCCGGGTCTATCGGCACCGCCGGGCGCTTCCCCTTCCGGTCAGCACCCTGATGGAGAAGCACGGGTTCATCGACGCCTTCCGCGTGGTGCATCCGAACCCGGTCCAGCGACCGGGGCTCACCTGGTCACCGATGTTCCGGGTGAACTCGGAAGGCAAGCCCCAGGGATTCGAGCGAATCGATCGGCTCTACGTCAAGAACCCGGCGGATGGTGCCTGGACGCTCGCGCCGCTCGCGTCGCACGTCCTCCCGGTGGTCTGGGAACCGGATTCGATCCCCACCGAGAAGCGAACGTTCCCGTCCGATCACGGCGCGGTGGTCATCGACCTGGCGTGGGTGCGGTCCGCGGACTGATTCAGTCCTCCGAGGTGGCGATCCGCTCGGGAAGTTCCAGCAGGTCCCGGCTCTCGTCCTCCGGCAGCTGCTCGACGTTCCTGAGCTTTCGCTCCATCGCACGGGTCCGCGTGCCGGTCTCGCTGATCGTGTTCTGGGCGGTCTTGAGCTGCTTGCCGAGCTTGTCGAGCACGTCACCGAACTTCCCGAATTCCGTCTTGACCGCACCGAGCACCTCCCAGACCTCGCTCGAACGCTTCTCGATCGCGAGGGTGTGGAAGCCCATGCGCAGGGCGTTGAGGATCGCACTGAGGGTGGTCGGTCCCGCGATCGTGATGCGCAGGTCGTTGAGCCTGTCGACGACCTTCTGTCGTCGCAGGGCCTCGGCGTAGAGTCCCTCGGTCGGCAGGAAGAGGATCCCGAACTCGGTGGTGTGCGGGGGGGCGACGTACTTCTCGCGGATGTCCTTCGCCGCGTTGATGATGCCGTTCTCCAGGCCCTTCGCCGCGGCCTCGACCGCGTCGGGGTCGGCGCGGTCCTGGGCCTCCTGCAGCCGGATGTAGTCCTCCTGCGGGAACTTCGAGTCGATCGGCAGCCAGACCTGCTCCTGGGATTCGGTGCCGGGCAGTCGGATCGCGAATTCGACCAGGGCGTTCGATCCGGGAATGGTCTTGACGTTCGACTCCCACTGGGTGGGAGTGAGCATCTCCTCCAGGATCGCCCGCAGCTGGACCTCGCCCCAGGTGCCTCGGCTCTTGACGTTGGTCAGCACCTTCTTGAAGTCGCCCACGTCCTCCGCGAGCTGCTTCATCTCGCCGAGTCCCTTCTGGACCGACTCCAGCCGTTCGCCGACCTGCTTGAATGCCTCGCCCAGTCGCTTCTCGAGCGTCCCCTGCAGCTTCTCGTCGACGGTCTTGCGCATCTCCTCGAGCTTCTTCTCGTTGCCCTCGCGAAGCTGGTTGGCCTGCTTGGCCTGTTCCTCGCGCATCCCGGTGAGCTGGAGCACGAGGGTCTTGCCGAGCTGTTCGCTCACCGAATCCAGTCGCTTGCCCATCTCCTCCCGGAGCCGGGCCTCGCTCTTCTCCCGTCCATCCCGGGCGCGCTCGAACTCGTCCCGGACCGCGGTCTCCTGCTTGCGAGCGAGGGTTTCCAGGGCCTCCTCGACCTGCTCGCCGGACTCGGCTCCCGAGTTCCCTAGAATCAGCTTCACGAAGGCCAGCCCGCCCAGCAGGCAGCCGATGGCGGCAAGGATCAGGGTGATGAGTTCCATGGCGTCGATGATACCTCCTCCAGCACCCATGACGGGATGACTCCCTTGATTCTGACCAGCCTCCTCGCGGCAACCCTGCTCGTTCCCTTCGATGGTGAACCACTGGAGATCGGCGCTGAGCGCCAGCTCTTCGTGGACGATCACGTCATCGATCAAGTGACCGGAGTGCAGCAGCGCCTGGGCGTCCCCCGCGACGAGGGGCCGGTCTTCACCTTCGATCGATCCTGGGAAGGCCCCTTCAGCGGGTACTCGACGGTCCTGGTCGATGGTGCCCGCTACCTCCTCTACTACCGGGGGCTCCCCGTGGCCGGCGCCGACGGGACCGACCGGGAGACGACCTGCGTGGCGTTCAGCGACGACGGCCTGCACTGGATCCGTCCCGAACTCGGGCTCCACGAGGTCGACGGATCGACCGCGAACAACGTGGTCCTCGCCGGCGTCGCCCCGGTCACCCACAACTTCAGTCCGTTCCTCGACACCCGGCCGGGGGTCGATCCCCGGGAGCGTTTCAAGGGACTGGGGGGCAACGAGCACACCGGCCTGATCGGGTACGCCTCGCCGGACGGCGTCCACTGGACCCGGATCCGCGAGGAGCCCCTGGTGACCGGGGGGATGTTCGACTCCCAGAACGTCGCGTTCTGGTCGGAGGCGGAGCAGTGCTACGTCTGCTACCTCAGGACCTGGACCGGCGGGGGGTACTCGGGGATCCGGAGCGTCAGCCGTTCGACCTCGCCGGACTTCCTCGAGTGGAGCGACCCGGTGCCGATGGACTTCGGGGACGGCGAGCTCGAGCACATCTACACCAACCAGACGCATCCCTACGTACGCGCCCCGCAGGTCTACATCGCGATCGCCGCGCGGTTCATGCCCGGTCGCCGGGTCCTCTCCGAGGAGGACGCACGTCGCCTCGGCGTGGATCCCCGCTACTTCGGCGACTGCTCCGATGCGGTGCTGATGACCTCCCGCGGCGGGACGACCTACGACCGGCGGTTCCGGGAGGCGTTCCTCCGCCCCGGGATCGGCCTCGGCAACTGGGTCTCCCGGTCGAACTACCCCGCACTCAACCTCGTCCAGACCTCCCCGGAGGAGCTGTCGCTCTACGTCAACCAGAACTACGCGCAGCCGAGCGCAGAGCTCCGCCGGTACTCGCTGCGGGTGGACGGACTGGCCTCGCTCGCCGCGGGCCACGAGGGAGGGGAGCTCCTGACCCGGCCGGTCCGCTTCACGGGTGACCGCCTGGAACTGAACTTCGCGACCTCCGCGGCCGGGGGGATCCGCGTGGAACTGCAGGAGCCCGACGGGACGCCGATCCCGGGCTTCACCCTCGAGGATTCGGTCGAGCTGATCGGGAACGAGATCGCGCGTGACGCCAGCTGGCGGGGAGGTCGCGACCTGTCCGCGCTCTCCGACCGGCCGGTGCGCCTGCGGGTCGTGCTCCGGGATGCCGAGCTGTTCTCGTTCCGGTTCCACGAGCGCCGGTGATCGACCCGGTCGGGCGGTTCCGGGACCGGGCGGCGCGACCGGCACGTCCCGGTCCACCCGGACCCTCGCCAACGAACACCGCCCCGCATCGGGAAGCGGGGCGGTGGGTCGAATGGTCCTGCGCGGCCTCGGCCGCCGTTCAGTCGAATCGGTCCAGGTTCATGACCTTGTCCCAGGCCTCGATGAAGTCCTCGACGAACGCCGGCTCCCCGTCGTCGGAGGCGTAGACCTCCGAGATCGCGCGCAGCTGCGAGTTCGAACCGAAGATCATGTCCACCGCGCTGCCCATCCACCGGACCCCGGATCCCCCGCGCTCCCGGCCCTGGTAGAGGTGCTCGCACTTCGGGGAGACCGACCAGTCGATCTCCAGGTCGAGGAGGTTCCGGAAGAAGTCGTTGCTGAGCACCCCGGGACGGTCGGTGAAGACCCCCATCGGGGACCCGTCGGTGTTCGCGCCGAGGGCACGCATCCCGCCGAGCAGGACCGTCATCTCCGGGGCGGTGAGGGTCAGCATCTGGGCGCGGTCCACCAGCAGTTCCTCCTGGGTCCGGGTCTCCCGGACGTCGAAGTGGTTGCGGAACCCGTCCGACACCGGTTCGAGGACCCGGAAGGAGTCCTCGTCGGTCTGCTCGGGCGTGGCGTCCCCCCGGCCCGGCCGGAAGGGAACGGTGACGTCGTATCCGGCCTCCCGGGCCGCATGCTCCACCGCTGCACAGCCGCCCAGCACGATGAGGTCCGCGAGGGAGATCCGCACGTCGCCGGACTGGGCGTCGTTGAACGCCTGCTGGATGCGCTCGAGCTCCTCGAGGGTCCCGGCGAGCCTTTCGGGTCCGTTGGCCGCCCAGTCCTTCTGGGGTGCCAGCCGGATCCTCGCGCCGTTGGCGCCCCCGCGCTTGTCGGTGTTCCGGAAGCTCGATGCGGACGCCCACGCGGTGTTCACGAGGGTGGAGACGGAGAGGCCCGAGTCCAGGAGGGTCCGCTTCAGCTCATCGATCTCCGCGTCGCCCACCAGCGGGTGGGTCGGTTCCGGAACCGGATCCTGCCAGATCAGCTCCTCCGCCGGCACGTCCTTGCCCAGGTACCTCGCACGCGGTCCCATGTCGCGATGGGTGAGCTTGAACCACGCCCTGGCGAAGGCGTCCGCCAGCGCATCGAGGTCCTCGTGGAACCGACGGGAGATCGGCTCGTAGATCGGGTCCATCCTCAGGGCGAGGTCGGTGGTCAGCATGGTGGGAGGGTGCCGGCGTTCCGGATCGTGGGCGTCCGGCACCAGGTCCTTGGCGGCCGGGTCGCTGGGCACCCACTGCTTCGCGCCCGCGGGGCTGTGGGTGAGCGTCCACTCGTAGCCGAAGAGGGTGTCGAAGTAGCTGTTGTCCCAGGTGATCGGGGTGGGGGTCCAGATCCCCTCCAGGCCGCTGGAGATGGTGTCCCCGCCGCTGCCCGTCCCGTAGCTGTTCCGCCAGCCGAGGCCCTGTTCCTGGATCGAGGCGCCCTCGGGCTCCCGGGAGAGGTAGGCGTCGGGATCCGCGGCGCCGTGGGTCTTCCCGAAGGTGTGCCCGCCGGCGATCAGCGCGACGGTCTCCTCGTCGTTCATCGCCATGCGCCCGAAGGTCTCGCGGATGTCGTGCGCGGCCGCGATCGGGTCGCCGTTGCCGTTGGGACCCTCGGGGTTGACGTAGATCAGTCCCATCTGCACCGCACCCAGGGGCTTGGCGAGGTCGCGGTCCCCGCTGTAGCGCTGGTCCCCCAGCCACTCGGTCTCCGTGCCCCAGTTGACGTCCTCCTCGGGTTCCCAGGTGTCCACCCGACCACCCCCGAAGCCGAAGGTCTTCAGTCCCATCGACTCCAGCGCGCAGTTGCCGGTGAGGACCATCAGGTCCGCCCAGGAGAGGTTGCGACCGTACTTCCGCTTGACCGGCCAGAGCAGGCGCCTTGCCTTGTCGAGGTTGACGTTGTCCGGCCAGCTGTTGAGCGGCGCGAACCGGAGGGTGCCCGCGCCCGCGCCCCCGCGCCCGTCGTGGATCCGGTAGGTCCCCGCGCTGTGCCACGCCATGCGGATGAAGAACGGGCCGTAGTGACCGAAGTCCGCCGGCCACCAGTCCATCGAGGTGACCATCACCTTCATGATGTCCTCGCGGACCGCGTCGACGTCGAGGGCCTCGAACGCCGCGGCGTAGTCGAACGACTCGCCCAGGGGGTTGCCCGCGGGTGGGTCCTGGTGGAGGATCGAGAGGTTCAGCTGGTTGGGCCACCAGTCCCGGTTCGAACGCGCGCCCATCGTCGCATTCGCGTGGTTCGCGTTGAGGATCGGGCACTTGCTTTCGGCCTGGATCATGTGGCACCTCTTTCCTGGGGGGTCTCGAAGTGACCTGCCGCCCTCGTCGGCGGGTCGGTCGTTCCTGATGGTATGCCAAGCCGTGCCCCGATGCGGGTTTTCCACGCCGTTCTCCGGAGAGGAATCCGGATCGATGGGCCGCCACCTATACTGCCGTGGAAGCGAGGTCGACGTGTCGAACGCCACCAGATGGGCCATTGCCGGAACCGGTCGGATCTCCGGCCTGTTCGCGGACTGCATCACCCGCACCGGGTCGGGACTCGCGGCCCACGTGCTCAGCCGCACCCCGGAGGATGCCGAGGCCTTCGCCGGTCCCCGGGGCGCCACGCCCTGGTCCGACCAGCGAAGCATGCTCTCGGGCGCGGAGATCGACGCGCTCTACATCGGCACGCCGCATTCGGAGCACGCGGAACTGGCCATCCAGGCCCTCTCGGTCGGGGTGCCGGTGCTCTGCGAGAAGCCCCTGAGCTGTTCGGGTGCCGGGACCCTGGCGGTGGTGATGGCCGCCCACCAGAACGGCACCGCCCTGGTCGAGGGGTGGATGTACCGGTTCCACCCCCAGGTCGAGCGTCTGCTCGAACGGCTCCGTTCCGGGGCCATCGGGGAGCTTCGCTCGATCCGTTCGAGCTTCGGGTTCCGTGCCGACGTCGCCGCCGACCACCGGCTGCGCAACCCGAAGCTCGGGGGGGGTGCGATCCTCGACATCGGTGGATACCCGATGAGCGCCTCGATGCTGGTGGCGGGCTGTGCCGACGACCGTGACTTCGCCCGCCCGAAGTCAATGGAGGCGGTGGGGATCTTCGACCCCGTGACCGACGTCGATGCGGACGCCGCGGCCACCGTCACCTTCGACAACGGCATCGAGGCGGAGATCCGGTGTTCGATCATCGAGGACCTCGGCACCGAGCTGCGCTGCGAGGGGACCGAGGGCGTGCTGACCCTGGCCCACCCCTTCACCCACGGCGGACGCCCCGACGACCCGGTCGCCACCATCGAGCACGCCGGTCCCGACGGGACCACCACGGAGACCGTCCCCGCCGAGCTGGACTGCTTCAGCCTCGAGGCTCGTGCGATGAGCGCCCTGATCGAGTCCGGTGCGCTCCAGCCGCACCCGCCGTGCGTGGCCCACGAGGAGTCGGTGACGATCGCCGGGGCCCTCGAGTCGTGGCGCGGTGCGCTTGAACAGGCCCGCAAGGACCGGACATGATCGACCGGGGCAGCCGCCGGAACGACCGGGCCCGCGCCGGCTGGCGGCCTGGCGTCCTCAGTACCCCTGCATCCACTCGCGCCGTCGAGTCCACACCTCGGACCAGGTCCGGGCCCGCTCGCGCAGTCCCGCGCTTCCGGCCAGGGTGGCCGCGACCCGGTAGCCCACGGTCCGGGTCAGGGCGTTGAGGTACAGCAGGACCCGCCCCGCCCACGCGGCGGGTCGCGACCAGTGGTGGTTCATGATGGTGACCTGCCCCCGGTTGATCCGTTCGAGTCGTCCGGCCGGACGGGTCTCCGAGGCCCCGATGTAGTGCACGATCGTGGCCTCCGGGGTGATGATCGGCCGCGCCCCGAGGGTCCGGGCCCGGATCTGGAGCTCGCACTCCTCCCCGTACATGAAGAACTCCGGCGCGAACCCCTCGAGTCGGTCCCACAGGTCCCGGTCGACCAGCATCAGGCAGCCCGTCACCCAGCCCACCTCGCGTTCGGAGTCGCGCTTCCAGCCACCGATCGAGTCCACGTTGAAGAACTCGCTGGCGGGGAAGAGCCGCGACAGCCCGGTCAGCCGGAACCCCAGTCCCCGCAGGGTGAACGGCCCGTGGCAGGAACCCGGGTCCAGGGCGCCTTCGGCATCCAGGGTCCGCCCGCCCCAGACCAGGTGGTCCCTGGTCCGGTCCGCGAAGTCCACCAGGCGGCGGAGCGCGGAGTCGAGGACCACGGTGTCGGGGTTCAGCAGCAGCAGGTACTCCCCGCGGGCCTCGGCGGCCAGCCGGTTGTTGGCCCTCGCGAACCCGAGGTTCTCCGGACTCCGCTCCAGGTGGAACCGCGGGTCCGCCCCGAATGCCTCGCGGATCGCCTCGAAGGACCCGTCCTCGGAGGCGTTGTCCAGCAGCCGCAGCTCGAAGTCGAGTCCCGCGCTCTGTTCCACCACGGATCGAAGGCAGGCCAGGGTCAGTTCCCGGGTCTGGTAGCTCACCACCAGGATGGAGACCCTGACCGGCGGTCCGCCCTCGAGTGCATCCGTGGTCGGTTCGGGGTCGCTCATCTCAGTTCGCGGCCCCCGCATGCCCGGACGACTCCTGGGAGAGCTCCTCGAGCATCCCCGTGATCAGCGCCTCGGACTCCGCCCGCGGGAAGGCGCACCACGACGCCAGGGGGACCATGGCCGCGCACCACAGCCCGACGAGGATCTCCCCCAGGGGTGCGGGCAGCACCCCGGCCCCGCCCGGGTAGTCGCTGGCCCAGCTCATGAGGAAGAGGCCGCCCATCCAGGGAACCAGCCAGAGCGCCCCCTTCACGTAGAGGGAACGCCGCAGGGTGCCCATCGTCGGCAGGGTGAGTCCCAGCACCACCAGGCCCACCGCCAGCATGCCGAGCACCGTCAGGTTCACCGTCCATCCCGTCCAGTACGCGATGAGGCTCGAGAACACGAAGGCGGTGAAGCCGCTGAGCCGGGGGAACGGGACCCTGAACGGTCGCTCCAGTTCGGGGTGCGTCCTTCGCAACGCCAGGAACGCCATCGCGGTGACCGCGGAGGTGAGCATCACCACCGAGGAGACGATCCCCACCAGCTGGTTCCAGCCCGGAAGGGGGGCCAGCAGCAGCATCCCGACCACCAGGTTGACCAGCAGGGCCCGGGCGGGGATCCCGTTGCGGGTCAGCCGCCGGAAGAAGCCGGGGATGTTGCGGTTGTTGCCCATCGCGAGGACCAGTCGTCCCGCGCTGCTGGTGAAGATCAGCGCGCTCCCGAACGGGGAGACGGTGGCGTCGATGTACAGGATGGTCGCGAGCCAGCCCAGGCCCAGGACCAGCGCGAAGGCCGCGAACGGACCGGACGCCCCCTCGAGCACCACCCCGCGCCAGCCGTCCGCGAGCTCGCTCGCGGGGATCACCCCGATGAAGGCCACCTGGACGAGGACGAAGATCGTCGTGCAGGCGAACAACGAGCCGAAGATCGCGATCGGCACGTCGCGCTGGGGTCGTCGGGCCTCCCCTGCGAGTTCGACGATCGTCCGGTAGCCGAGCAGCGAGAACACGACCCCGCCCGCCGCCAGCGCCTCGAAGATCCCGGAGAGCCCTTCCGGGGCCAGCCCGAACTTCGTGAAGTTCTCCGGCTGGAACCCGACCCCCAGGAGCACCACCCCGGTCATGGTCGGCACCAGGACCTTCCACGAGGTGATGAGGTTGTTCGAGTGGGCCACCCAGTTCACCCCCAGCAGGTTGATCACCAGCATGACCAGCAGCAGTCCCGCCGCGACCACGGATCCGGGCAGGGACAGCGAACGGTTCCCCCCCTCGGTCTGGATCAGCCACGGCAGTTCGTTGCCGAGGTACTCGAGGATCGCGATCGTCTCGACCGTGGGCACCACCACGTAGGCCAGCCAGCAGAGCCAGCTGGCCACGAAGCTGGTCAGCCCCCCGTAGGTCACGTGCGGGTACCTGGCGAACCCGCCGGGGAGGGGCAGGGCCGCCCCGAGCTCGGAGAACACCAGGGCGATCACCCCGAGCATGCCCGCGGCGAGGAACCAGCTCACCACCGCGGAGGGGCCGGCGGACTGGGCGGCGTAGAGCGCGGCGAAGAGCCATCCGCTCCCGATGATCGACCCGACCCCGACGAAGAGCAGGCCGATCGGGCCGATCCTGCGCTTGACGGTTTGGACCTGGCTCATGCGGTGCCCCTGGGGTGCCTCGATGGTCTGGATGATATCGGGTCCCCGCGGGCCCCGTCACGGGCCCGCCTACGGGCACGATGCCACCTACACCATGGCCCGTTGGTGGGGCGGGTCGATCCAGGCCGTGGGTGCGTTCGCGGTCCGGTGTTCAGGAGTGGGTGGGCTCGGTGATCCCCTCGATGATCGAGTTGAGCGCGGCGCATGGTCGCATCGCCTCCGCCGCGAGCGCGGGATCCGGCTGGAAGTACCCGCCGACGTCCATCGATCGTCCCTGCACCGCGTTGAGCGCCTCCACGATCTCCCCCTCGCGTTCCTCGAGGGCGTCCGCGATGGGTGCGAAGCGTTCGGCGAGTCCGGGGTCCGCGTCCTGTCCCGCGAGGGCCCGGGCCCAGAACAGGGCGAGGTGGAAGTGGGTGGTCCGGTTGTCGGGTTCCCCGCACTTCCGCGACGGCGCCTTGTCCTGGAGCAGGTACTGGGTGGTCGCCTCGTCGAGGGTCCGGGAGAGCACCCGCGCCGCGTCGTTGTCGAAGTGCTCGGCGAGGTGCTCGAAGCTCGCGGCCAGCGCGAGGAACTCGCCCAGGGAGTCCCACCTCAGGTGGTTCTCCTTCTCGAACTGCTGGACGTGCTTCGGGGCCGAGCCCCCGGCCCCGGTCTCGAAGAGCCCGCCCCCGTTCATCAGGGGGACGATCGAGAGCATCTTGGCGCTGGTCCCGACCTCGAGGATCGGGAACAGGTCGGTGAGGTAGTCGCGCAGGACGTTGCCGGTCACGGAGATGGTGTCCTCGCCCCGCCGGATGCGCTCCAGGCTGAAGCGGCACGCATCGGCCGGGGCCATGACGTGGAATTCCAGTCCGTCGGTGTCGTGGTCCGCGAGGTACGCCTCCACCTTCGCGATCAGCTGGGCGTCGTGCGGGCGATCCCGGTTGAGCCAGAAGACCGCCGGGGCGCCGGTCGCCCTGGCCCGGTTGACCGCCAGCTTGATCCAGTCGCGGATGGGCCCGTCCTTGACCTGGCAGGCGCGCCAGATGTCGCCGGCCTCCACCTCGTGGCTGGTCAGGACCTCGCCGGACGCGTCGACGATGCGCATGGTGCCCGCGGACCCGGCCTCGAAGGTCTTGTCGTGCGAGCCGTACTCCTCCGCCTTCTGGGCCATGAGCCCCACGTTCGGGACGCTGCCCATGGTGGTCGGGTCGAAGGCGCCGTGCTCGATGCAGGAGTCGAAGACCGCCTGGTAGACGCCGGAGTAGCTCCGATCGGGGATCACCGCCTTGGTGTCCTGGGTCTCCCCGTCCTTGTTCCACATCCGTCCCGAGGTCCGGAGCATGGCCGGCATCGAGGCGTCGATGATCACGTCGTTGGGGACGTGGAGGTTGGTGATCCCGCGATCCGAGTCGACCATCGCGAGGTCCGGACCGCGACGGTAGGCCTCCTCGATGTCGGCCTCGATCGCCGCTCGTTCCTCGTCGGGGAGTTCCGCGATCCTCGCCAGCACGTCACCGAAGCCGTTGCTGGTGTCGACCCCGATCCGCTCGAAGGTGGCCGCGTGCTTCTCGAACACCGGGGCGAAGTAGGCGCGAACCGCGTGCCCGAAGATGATCGGGTCCGAGACCTTCATCATGGTGGCCTTCATGTGCAGGGAGAAGAGGATCCCGTCCCGGGCCGCCTCCTTCATCTGCTCGTCGAGGAACGCCGCGAGCTTCCGGCAGCTCATGAAGGTCGAGTCGAGGATCTCGCCCGCCTGCAGCTCGAGTCCGTCCTTCAGGACGGTGACGGTCCCGTCGGCCGCCACGTGCTCGATGCGGACGGTGGTGGGGGAGCCGATCGTCGTCGACTGCTCGTTGCCGAAGAAGTCGCCGTCGTCCATGGAGGCCACGTGGCTCCGGGAGTCCGGCGTCCACGCACCCATCCGGTGCGGGTTCGCCCGGGCGTAGGCCTTGACCGCCTCGGGTGCGCGTCGATCGGAGTTGCCCTCTCGGAGGACCGGGTTCACCGCGCTGCCCTTGACCGCGTCGTACCGCCGCTTCAGCTCCCGCTCGGCGTCGTCCTTCGGTTCCTCCGGGTAGTCCGGGATCCGGTAGCCGTGCTCCTGGAGCTCGCGGATCGCGTCCTTGAGCTGCGGCACCGAGGCACTGATGTTCGGAAGCTTGATGATGTTCGCCTCCGGGGTCTGGGCCATGCGGCCGAGTTCGGCGAGGGCGTCGTCGATCCGCTGGGATTCCTCGAGGTGATCCGGGAAGTTCGCGATGATCCGACCGGAGAGCGAGATGTCCCGCGTCTCGACCTCGATGCCCGTGCCTGCCGTGAAGGCCTTGATGATCGGCAGGAAGGAGTAGGTGGCCAGTGCGGGGGCCTCGTCGGTGTGGGTGTAGATGATCGTGGGGTTGGACGGGTTGGTCTTGGACATCGCTTCTCTGGCTCCTGGGTGAGTGCCGCACCAGTGCGGGGCTCCACAGTGTACGTGACCCTGCTAGCATCCGACAACGATCGCCATGCTCCCGTACCCCGCCACATCCGCCTGCGGCAGGCTCGCCCTGCTGGTCCTCGCCGGAGGACTGCTGGGAGCGGTCCAGGACCCCTCGACCTCGGACGCCCCCGGCGCGCGACCCGATCCCCCCGCGGATGCGGCATCGCCCGCGGGCCCCGGAACGGAGGAAGCCGAGGGGTGGCGCCCGCTCTTCAACGGGCGGGACCTCGAGGGCTGGACCCCCAAGATCACCGGGCACCCGCTCGGCGCCGATCCACTGGGCACGGTCCGGGTCGAGGACGGGATGATCCGCTTCGACTACTCGGGCTACGGCGACGCCTTCGACGGTCGGTTCTGCCACCTGTTCCACGAACAGCCCCGGGATCGGTACCGGCTCCGGGTCGTCTACCGGTTCCACGGCGAACAGTGCCCGGGCGGGCCGGGCTGGGCGTGGCGCAACAGCGGGGTGATGCTCCACTGCCAGGACCCGCGGACCATGGGGGTGGACCAGGCCTTCCCGGTCTCGATCGAGGGACAGTTCCTCGGGGGGGACGGTTCCGCCCCGCGACCCACCGGCAACCTCTGCACCCCGGGGACCAACGTGGTGATCGACGACGAGCTCGACCGACGCCACTGCATCGAGTCGAGTTCACCCACCTGCCACGGCGACGACTGGGTCACCGCCGAGTTCGAGGTGGACGGGAGCGGCGTCATCCGGCACTACGTGAACGGGACCAAGGTCCTCGAGTACCGCGCACCCCAGCTGGACCCCCGCGATCCCACCGCGGCGCCGCTGGTCAGGGACGACGTGCTGCTCATCGAGCGGGGCTGGATCGCCCTGCAGGGCGAGAGCCATCCCATCGACGTCCGGGACGTCTCGATCAGGGACCTCGAGTGACCGGGACCGCGGGATCCCGGGGCGGCCTGCGGCCCTGCCCCGACTGCGGGCACCCGGTCCTGCGCCCCGGGCAGGACCAGTGCAGTGAATGCGGGCTGCGCTGGGACGGCTGGATCGACCGGCACGCCTCGAGCCTCCTGATCACCCGGTCCACCTGGCTGATCATCCTGGTGGTGCTTCCCCTGGTGTTCTCGGTGCTGCCGCTGCTCACCGCCCGCGGCGCGGTGGTGGGGGCGAGGACCTTCGAGGCCTCGTACCTGCTGACGATCCCCGGGTTCGCGGGCATCCTGTTCCTCTCCGGCTACTACGCCCGCGCCATCGGCTGGCGACTCGCGCGACGTCGCGGCGTGCGGCGCCCGGATCCGGCCGGCGACCGGCGGCCCTCGCCCGGGTGGTGGCTGCTGGGGTTCCTGCTGCTGGCCCTCCTGCAGTCGGTGCTCTTCCTGGTGGTGCTCAGGCTGGGATTCGTGGTGTTCGTGGATCCCCTGCGACCGGCGATGCCCAACGCCCCGGGGGGCCTCTTCGGCTAGTCGAGGAGCTTCCGCCAGAACCAGGTGCCCCCACCGTCCGATCCCCGGACCCCGTCCTCGAAGCCGAGTTCCTCGTAGAGGCGTCGGGCACCGGTGTTCTCCCGGTCGACCTCGAGCGTGAGCTTCGCGCAGTCCCCCTCGCGGGCGATCCGTTCAAGGGCGTGCAGCATCGCATGGCCCACGCCCCGACCCCGCCACGGTTCCCTCACGTAGATGTCGTGGATGTTGAGGGACCGCCTCCCGTGGAAGCTGGTGATCGCGTACTGGCAGAGCGCGAACCCGAAGGCCTCGCCGGACCCGTCCAACGGCATCATGGCCAGCACCGTGGGGTGGGACTGCAGCAGGGCATGCAGGCGTTCCTGGTGGTCGTGGGGGACCTCGACGTCGCTCGCCACCGCCCACTCCGCGACCAGGCGGACCAGCTCCGCCCGACGGACGGGATCGTCCATGCTGCAGACCTCGATGGTGTACGGTTCCTCGGTCACCTTGGAACGGACTCCTGTTCGCATGGTCGATCGCGCGCCGGCGCATCGTTCGCCATGACCGGACCAAGACTAGATCCCACCTCCGGCCGCCGCAAGGGGTCGATCCCCCTCGGCACCGGTGGTGGACCGCGTGCATAACCGGTCAATCCATCGCTTTTGCCGAACGGCTGCTTGAGGGGCGTCGTGGTGCAGGGGATGATGGAGCTCCCTCGATCCCGCGGTCACCAGCGCGAAAGGCACCCGTGCGCCCGTACCCACCCACTCGCCTCGCGATCCCGCTGCTCCTGGCCGGTCTCCCGGCCGCGGTCGCCCCGGCGGACGTCGAGAGCGTGCTCGCGGTCGATCCCGGGTCCGTCGCCGGGGTCACCCTCACCGTGACCTTCACCACCGCGATCGATTCCGACACCCAGACCGCGTCGCGTTCGGTGGGGGTCTCCGGGGGTGGGCGCGCGATCTTCCGCCCCGGGCAGGAGCCCTTCGACCAGGTGGAGCTCGCCGAACTCCGGTTCGAGCTGCAGGACTCGGACTTCCAGTACGGCTTCTTCTGCGACTCGCTCCTGGGGTGCATCGAGACCGACTTCACGCTGCGGAACGTGCAGGCGACCCTGGTCCCGCCCGCCGCCACCGGACTCGGGACCGACGGCGTCGCGCAGTTCGCGAACGCCTGGCGCCTCCAGGCGGACTACGACGTCGACGCCGGGCTGTTCTCGGAGTCCGGGTCCCTCGACATCGTGTCGGAGATCGGGTTCGGGGCGCGATTCAACACGGGCGGCGGCGACGTCTTCGTGGACCAGATCACCCTCGGCGGGCTGGGCACCGAACTCGAGGTGGGCGCCGGCATCGTGATCCAGCTGGACACCCAGCTCGACCTGCAGGGCACCACCCTCGGTGGCGGCTACCGGGAACTGCCCCCCGCGGCCTGCGGCGGGGGGGGAGCCTGCGGTTCGGTGGGCGCCCCCGGATGCGAGGACCTCGCGTGCTGCATCGCGGTGTGCGAGGCCGACTTCTACTGCTGCGAGCTCGCCTGGGACGCGGGGTGCGTCAACCGTGCGGTCGAGCTGTGCGGGGTCGCGCCCGCCAACGACTCCTGCAGCCAGGCCCGGCCGCTCGAGCTGGGGCGGCACCCCTTCACCACCGAGAACTGCTCCACCGACGGCCCGCCGCTGATCGGGGAATGCGCGACCAGCACCTCCGGGCTGAGCCTGGTCGACGACGTCTGGTTCAGCCACACCGCGCTCGCCGACAACGGCCTGGTGGTCTCGACCTGCAACCACGCGGCCTTCGACACCCGGATCGCGGTGTACGAGGAGTGCTCCGGCTCGCTGATCACCTGCTCCGACGACGAGGCCGCCTGCTCCGGCGGGACCACCATCGCCCGCTTCCAGGGCGTCGAGGGCGAGACCTACCTGATCCGAGTCGGGGGGACCACGGGGTCCGGAAGCGGGGAGATCGACCTCGCCTGGGGCGACGTCGACGAACCCTACGCCGGACTCTCGGTGGAGTGGCCGGTCGCCTCGGGAGGCAACGGGCACCACTACGCCCTCTACGCCCTCGGCGAGGCGACGTCCTTCGCCGACGCGGTGCTGGCCGCGGGACGCTTCGGCGGGTACCCCGCCACCCTCACCAGCCCGGAGGAGACCGAGTTCGTTCGCCGGAACATGCCGGCCTCGCTGTACGGCGGCTCCACCGCCTTCGGGCTCGTCAGGTCCGGGGACGACGGTCCCGGCGACGGCTGGTCGTGGATCACCGGCGAACCCCTCGACTGGACGGGGTGGGACGCCGGCGAACCGAACGACGTCCTGGGGCTCGAGGACTGGGGGATGCTCTACCCCGACGGGACCTGGAACGACACCCGGGATCGGTTCGCCTACGTGCTCCTCGAGTTCGACGAGGATCCCTCGCTGGACGAGGTGACCTGGTCGGTGGAGGAGGGCGGCAACGGCCGGACCTACGAGGCGGTCCTGCTCGACCGACGCGTGGACTGGCTCTTCGCGAGGGCGTACGCGGAGAACCGAGGCGGGACCCTCGTCTGCCTCGACGAGCCCGGGGAGGCCGACTGGGTGTTCTCGAACCTGACCGCCTTCGCCTCCCTCTGGACCCAGACCTTCTACAACGCCGGGCCCTGGGTCGGCCTCTACCTCCGGGAGGGGCGCTGGGAGTGGCTGAGTGGCGAGGCCTTCGACGGCTCCAACTGGTACCCGGGCGAACCCAACGGGACCGGGGACCGCGGCAGCTACCTCGCCAGTCCGGACCTGGCCGGGGGCTTCACGGAAACGTTCTCGGGAACCCCCGACGGGACCCTGTTCTCCAGCGCGGTCTACGCGGACGTCTTCGGCAACCCCCGGTTGAAGCTGGTCGCCGACGGCTTCCCCGGGACCTGGGGGACGTGGTACTCGCCCCCGATCGAGCGGACCCTCGATTCGTTCTCCGCGTCCTTCCGGTTCAGCTTCAAGAACGCCGACGGGGGGGGCGGTGACGGGTTCAGCTTCCTCTGGGGGGACCTCTCGGATGCCGGTGGCAATCGCCCGGAGGGCGGGGAGTACGGGACCTTCGGGTTCCAGCAGGATGGAGCCGGGCTCTCGATCGGGATCAACGGCTACATCGAGGGCGGAAACGCCGGCATCGACGGTCGGTGGGGTGGGACGCCCTTCGCCTTCACCCCCATGAGCTTCGAGGGCGTGACCTACCCCGACTACCAGACCGCCGGTCGTCCGGAATCGATGCCGACGATGACCGTCGACTGGCGTGCCGGCCAGGGAGTGACGGTCTCGATCGCGTTCCCCTTCGAGCCACCCCAGGTGGTCTACCAGTCACAGGGGGTGGACGAGCTCGCCGGGATCGATCCGACGAACTGGGGCTTCGGCTTCGCCGGTCGCAACGGGGCGATCGACATGGACGTGCTGGTCGGGGACCTCGTGGTCAACGCCGGGTTCGTCGCGGAGTCGGGTGGCCTCGGGGGCGGGCCCCGGAACACCCTCGACGACACCACCGACCTCAACGTCCGTCGCACCCTGCTCATCGAGTACCCCGCCCCGGTCCCCGAGCCCTGTCCGGCGGACCTCGACCTCGACGGGGGCGTGGGGGGTGGGGACCTCGCGATCCTCCTCAGCCAGTGGGGGGGGCCGGGGTCCGCGGACCTCGACGGGGACGACCTGGTCAACGGCGTGGACCTGAGCATCCTGCTCGCGGGCTGGGGCCCCTGCGGGGGCTGAGGTCCGAGGAACCTCTTGCTACAAGGTCTCCAAAGTGTCTCTACACCCCCCCACGGTGCTCCGAACGCATATTTCGAGCATACTAGGAAAACGTTAGGGCGCCTCAGGTGGTCGAGATGGTCTGGGGGACACCCACACCAGGAATCTGGAGATTCCCAAGACGGGTGGTGGGGACCAGACGCACCCAGTTCCGGTCTGAGAGCAGATTGGTTCTGGACTGGGCCCCGTAGGACCGCGATGGGCGTGTGGGGCGGAGACTCGCGGAGGATCGCTTCGACGCCGATCGAATGGCGGCGGTGATGCTCCGGGCGCTGGATCTTTGATTCCCTTGGGCGGTTCCGCCGGAAAACGCCGATACTCCCCAACTCCGGAGGCTCTGCAATCCGGGTGAACGAACGAGAGATTCCCATGACACCGCCACCCCAATCGACCCGGGATCTCGAGACCCACTTCCGCTTCGGTGAGAACTGGCTCGACTACTCGGAATCGGTGGATGCCACCCACCTCGAGCACTCGGTGAACAACCTCCAGCGGTTGTTCGCCACGTCGCGACTCGATGGTCTTCGCTTCCTCGACATCGGATGCGGGAGCGGACTGCACTCGGTGGCGGCCGCGACGTTGGGCGCGGAAGTCGTCTCGATCGATCTTGACCCCCAGTGCATCACGTCCACGGTCCGGCTCGGTGAACGGTTCCAGGTGTCCGACCGGATCAACGTCGAACAGCAATCCGTCTTTGATCTGGATCCCCGATATCGCGAGGCCTTCGACATCGTGTACTCCTGGGGAGTTCTTCACCATACCGGAGACATGTGGACGGCGATCGACCAGGCCCGGACCTGCGTGTCACCTGGTGGCCAGTTCGCGCTGGCGATCTACCGCAAGTTGTGGTGCTGCGGGGCCTGGCGAATCGAGAAGTATCTCTACTCGAAGCTGCCACCCTTCCTCCAGGGCGTCATCCGCTGGCCGTACACCGCCGTGGTCGACGGGGTCGCCGCCCTGAAGCGATGCCAGTCTCCGGCCCGGTTTCGCCGAGAATACAAACTGTCCCGCGGCATGAGCCGGGATCATGACATTCACGACTGGCTTGGGGGGTACCCGTACGAGTCCGCATCGGCGGAGGAGATCGAAGCGTTCATGTCGGCGCGTACGTTCTCGCCCGTGCGCATCTTCAATGCTGAAACCGTTCGCTTTCCCAGGGGCTGGACCGGCAGCGGTTGCGTAGAGTGCGTGTTCCAGCGGGACACCGAGTCTCCCGTTTGAACGGGTATCCGCGAGGACGTGGAGAGATCACGAAGCCTGGGGCTGGTGATCGAATTCCGCACCATGTCCGATCGGCGGTGTGCTGACGGTGAGCTGCTGCCGGAGTACCTGACGCTCCATGACGCGCAGTAGGCCCAACGGCACGACGTACGTCCGGGGATCACGGGCTGGCGCAGGTCAAAGGCCGGAATCGACTCAGCTGGTTGGACAAGTTCGATCTCACCGTCATCCGGTGGGGCCGGTCCCACGACGGGTCACTCGGTCCGTCGGGCGACCACCGCCACGGTAGGTGACAGGTAGGCCGAATTCGGGAGCACCCGGCCCGCGTGTTCAAGCAGGGTCAGGGGCGCCTTGATCGCTAGATGGGGTAGTCGTCCCAGGCTACGGGCCCGCTGATAGAGCGCAGTATTCCAAAATCCCAGATGACCGAGGTAGCCGCCTCCGAGAATGTCGACCTGTCCGGTGCGCTCCAGCCCGGTTCGCAGATCGTCCCAGGTCATCAGATTGTGCATGGCGTGTCGTTCCGGATCCACACGCCGCAGGATGCTTCCCCCGAGGCCCGAATGATTGGGAATGACGATGGCGATGAAGCCTCCGGGAGCGACCAGATCGACATGTCGCTGCAGGCAGGGGACGACGTCATCGAAATGCTCGACGACCCCGAAGCTAGCGACGACGTCCCACGGGGGATGGTCAGGGTCGCAGGTGAAATCGAAGAGATCCGCGTGGATGATCTCGGCTTCGAGACCATCTGCCGCACATCGCGCACGGGTTTCCTCGCATCCTTCTTCGAGATAGTCCATGCCGGTCAGCTGATAGCCGAATCGATCGTGGAAGTAACGAAGATAGGTGCCGGGACAGCACCCCAGCTCGAGGAAACGTCGGGATTCGCCTCGGGGGAGATGCCTAGAGAACAGATCGTCGATCCCGGCGAAGGATCGATGGCGGTGCTTGATACCCAGCGGTCCGGGGCGCACCGTCGACCAGAATCTGGTCCAGTCCTCCGGTGCGGTCAGGCGAGACGGCCCGTCGGCTTTGGATGAAGATGGCTTCTCCGGCATGGCATTTATCGGATCGCGGTGACCGTTTCATTGGGAGTGACGTCGCCGGTCACTATACTTGGTTGTTCCCGACCATGCCCGAGCATGTTTCCACTGTGTCCGGAAACACCTTCTCCATACCCAATAATGGTTCGACGGTGATGGATGCCGTTCTTGCCAGCGATGCTGACGCCCTGGGACTGGGTGAGTTGCAGAGTCTTCCGGAGGCCGGCTGGATGGGGCAGAACTACGTGGCTGCGGCGTCCGTGTGCATCAGTGCCAGTTCTGGACGGCCGTACGCGAGCGGTGGTCGGCCGAGATCGGCGCGGAGGCCGAAGACTATCTGGATCTTCAGCGCAAGGTCAGCCGGCTGCGACAGCTTCCTCGACGGCCGCCAGCTGGGGCCCCTGCGGGGGCTGAGGTCCGAGGATTCTTTCCACTATCTCAGGAATGACCGTCCTCCGGGGGGCGGCGTGCGGTCATAATCCTCTTCCTGCAACGACCTTGCGTCCACCCAACTCGATCCGGAGAACGATGATGCCTCGAACGCCCAGTCACCCCTCGTCCGTTTCCTGCCTCCTCGGCGGCACGCTGCTGCTGGGGTGCACGACCCTTGCCGTCCACGCGTCCAGCGACACCCTCAAGGCGAACCGGGGGGACCTTGCGGTGACCGAGGGCGGCACGACCTCCAGTTTTCCCCTGCTCCAGGCCTACGGCCTGTCCACCGGCAACCCCGTCAACCTCGACGGCAGCGGGACCGCCAGCCTGGCCTTCAACAGTCGCGCCTACCTCGGCGACCCCGCCAACGTGCCCGGCGACGACGAGGCCGACCTGAGCCAGGCGTTCTACTACAACCAGTTCGACCTCACGCCCTCCGGCGCGATCGCCCGGAACGACCAGACGGTGATCAGCTTCGACGTGGACTTCGGCGACATCTACGCCTCCACCGGTTCATCGGGCACCGGGACCTGCGGCTGCATCTGGGCGGTGTACCTGACCAGCGCGGACGGGACCCGTTCGAACGAGCAGCGCTGCGTCAGCGATCCCTACTACCAGGACGCGGTGGGGACCTGCACGGACTGCAACAGCGAGGGCTTCAGGCCGCTGGTGAACGACGACGACCTCGCGGACGGCCTCGTGAAGTGGGGCGGGACCGACTGCGACGAGGGCAACAGCTACGAGATCGACCTGATGGAAGCCAACCTCTACGGCTTCTCCACCACCCTCCACAACGGCTACGGGGCCCACGGCCGCCGCGACACCAGCGGGACGATCTTCAAGATCGGGGTGGGTGCCCTGCCGGTCTGCCCCTTCACCGCCACCTGCGACGGGGCGACCTACGGGGCCGATCCGGTGCAGGACGTCGGGTGCTTTGCCGACGGGCTCCAGAAGTACGGACCGGGAAGCCAGTACTCGATCGATTCGACCCGTCCCTTCCGGGTCACCGCGACCTTCGGATTCGACGCGAGCGGGATCCTCGAGCGCTACACGGTCCAGCTGGTCCAGGTCACCGAGATCGGTGGCAGCACCATCGGCGACCCGGTGGAGGTCTGCGACCTCGATTCCAGCGATACGCCGCCGTTCTACAGCCTGATGAGCAGCGGTGACGGCGACAAGTACGGGGTCTGCCCCACCGGCAACCCCGTGGTCTTCAACTCGGAGGGCGCGAGCTGGCAGCAGGGCTGCGGCTCCGCGCAGCTTTCCGACTACTCATGGTCCCCTCGCTACGACGCCGAGTCATCCGCGGTCACGGACTACGCCGGCCCCGTCAACGTGCCTTCCGGCGCGACCTACGTGCACTGCACGGAATACGTGCAGGACTGGGGCATCGGGCAATCCCCCCAGTGGGACGAGATCACCGACGCACTCCAGACCGCGAACTTCGTGATGTCGTTCCCCGGCGGCAGCGGAGGCAGCTTCCTCGACGGCCGCCAGCAGGGGCCCCTCAGCGCCTCGACCCCCCTCTGGGAGACGGTCTGCACCGACGACGACCGCACCCAGGGGGTCTGTGGCACCGGCAACGTCAGCGAGACGTTCAAGGTGGGGAACATCAGCTTCGGTGGCGGCCAGCTCGGCGGGGCGCTCTGCGTCGGCGACTACAACGACGACGAGCGGATCGACGGCCGGGACCTCGGCGCCCTCCTCGCGGCCTGGGGCTCGGACCTCCTGCAGTTCGACTTCGACGACGACGGGAGCGTGGGCGCGGGCGACCTCACCCTGCTCCTCGAGCGTTGGGGGGATTGCTGAGCCGGATCCGATCGACGGTCACGAACCCGACGGGTCGGCCTCCGGGCCGGCCCCTCGTTCCTGCCCGGGGTCGTGCGTCGCGACCGTGCGGGCACGATCACGGTCGACCGGTCCCTCGATCCCGTCGACCCGTCCGTCCTGGGTGTACTGCCAGATGATCCAGGGTCCGATCCCCCGGGTCGCCTTGGGGGTCGACACCCCGTACTCCGCGACCCAGAGCGGGTTCGGCCACGGCGTCTCGCGCCTGCCCGCGAGGTGGTCGTTCCAGAACGCGGGCGACACGTAGATCATCGCCTCGTACCCCTTCTGCCGGCGAACCTCCGCGAGGAACCGCTCGAGGTTGGTCGCCAGGTCGGGACCCGGGGTCTCCACGTCGACCACCGGGAGCAGGTCGCCGGCCTCGAGTTCGACGGTGGCGAGGAAGTGCTTCGCCTGCCGGGTCCCGTCGACGTCCGGTTCCAGGAAGTGGTAGGCGCCGCGCCTGATCGAGGTCCCGGCGACGGCCTTCCAGTTCTCCTTGAATCGCGGGTCGACCCATCGCGTGCCCTGGGTCGCCTTGATGTAGGCGAACTCGATGCCCGCTCCCTCGACCCGGGACCAGTCGATCGCCCCCTGGTAGTGCGAGACGTCGATCCCCTCCACCGGCTTCGCCTCCTTCGGTGGGGGCGGTGGTGGATCCTGCGCCGCCGCCAGCAGCGACCCCGCCACGCCCGCGGCCACGACCAGCAGCGAGATGCGGCGCGGGAACGTCAACCGATCCGCTCCTGTCCGCCGAGGTACGGCCTGAGGACCTCCGGCACGCGGATGCTGCCGTCCTCCTGCTGGTGGATCTCCAGCAACGGCACCAGGATCCGCGGGCTGGCCACCACGGTGTTGTTCAGCGCGTAGGGGAAGACGGTCTTCCGGTCCTCGTCCCGGTACCGCAGGTTCAGGCGACGGGTCTGGTAGTCCCGGAGCCGGCTCGCGGAATGGGTCTCGCCCCAGTCACCCAAGGGGCGTCCGTCGGGACCGTCCTTCCCGCGTCCGGGGATCCAGCACTCGACGTCGATCATGTCCTCGTTCTTCGCCCCGAGGTCCCCGGTGCAGCACTGGAGCAGTCGGTAGGGAAGCTCGAGCTGCTGGAGCAGCTCCTCCACGTAGCCCAGCATCCTCCCGTGCCAGGCCCGGTGGGTGGCCTCGTCGGCCTCGTGGATCACCACCTGCTCGACCTTGTCGAACTGGTGCACCCGGTAGAGCCCCGCGGCGTCCTTGCCCGCCGCCCCCGCCTCCCTCCGGAAGCAGGTCGAGACGGTGGTGCAGGTGATCGGGAGGCGTTCGCGATCGATGATCTCGTCGGCGAAGTAGCCCATCAGGCCGACCTCCCCGGTCCCGGTCAGGAAGAGGTCGTGCCCCGCGCCCCGCTGGGATTCCTCGATGTGGTAGGCCTGCTCGCGGCCCGAGGGGAAGAAGCCGGTGCCGACCATGCACTCCTCGCGCACGATCACCGGCACGCTCATCGGGGTGAACCCGTGCGTCTGGGTCATGTGGTCGAAGGCCAGTCGGAGGATGGCCTGGTGCAGGCGCATCCCGTCGCCCACCAGCACGTAGTGGCGGGAGCCCGCCATCTTCACCCCCCGCTCGAAGTCCACCAGGCCGAGCTGCTCGATCAGCTGAAGGTGGGTCCGCGGGGCGAAGCCCTTCTGCTCGGTGAACGAGGTACCCGGATCGAAGCCGTCCGGTGACCAGCGTCGCAGCTCCACGTTGTCCTCGGCGGATGCCCCGGGCGGCACGTCGCTTGCGGGTGGTTGCGGGACCTTCAGCCAGAGCGCCCGCCATTCCGGCTCGACCAGCTCGATCCGCTCGTCCAGTCCCTGGATCAGTGCCTTGAGCTCCGAGGGACGCGCCTCGAGTTCGGCGATCTCCCGCTGGAGGACGGCGGCCTCCTCGGCGTCGGCCTTCTTGAGTCGGCCCTTCCTCCGGCCCAGCTCCGGTCCCATCTCCTTGGAGATCCGCTTCTGTTCCGACCGGAGCGACTCCTGTTCCGCGACGAGCGTGCGTCGGGCCTCGTCGAGCTCCAGCAGTCGATCGACGTCCACCACGATCCCCTTGGCCCGGGCGGCCTCGCGGAAGTGGTCGGGGTCTTCTCGGAGTTGCTTGAGGTCGATCATGGGCTCGGGGTCAGGTCCCTTGGTTGCGGTAGGTGGGGGGGGCGCCCCAGCGCATCTTCTCGATGAGGTTGTTCCAGTACGGGGAGTCGGGGTTCCCCACCAGTCGGGCGTGGGCATCGTGCTTGCGGAAGACCAGCCGGTCCCCCTTCTCCAGGCCGTGGGTGACCTGGCCGTCCAGCACCAGGGTCGTCCCCTCGTTGGACCGGCGCAGTCCCACCTCGAGGGTGGTGCCCCCGTCGGCCACGATCGGTCGGAACGCGAGGGAGTGCGGGGCGACCGCGGAGATCACCATCGCGTCCACCGTCGGCTGCACGATCGGTCCCCCGGCGGAGACGTTGTAGGCGGTGGAACCGATCGGACTGGCCACGATCAGCCCGTCGCCGTTGATCGAGGGACCCACGGTGTCGTCGATCCGCAGGCTCAGCTCGATCATCCGGAACGGCGCCCCGGCGGTCACCACGCAGTCGTTGATCGCGACCGCGCTGAAGCGTTCCCGTCCCTCGTGGTCGATCACCGACACCCTCAGGGCGAGGTACCTCCGGATGAGGGGGGCGGGACCGAAGACCTCCGCGGCGTTGCGCTCGAGGGAGTCCGCATCGAACTCCGCGAGGACCCCGAGGCGTCCCGCGTTGACCCCGAGTACCGGGACCTCGCGGTCGAGGTTGGCCCGGATCGTGCTGAGGATCGTCCCGTCGCCCCCGATCACCACGATCCGTTCGGTCTCGGAGGGGATCGCGTCCCCGCCCTCCAGGATCCCGACGAGCCTGCCATGGTCCTCCACCGTCTTCCTGACCCTGGGCAGGAGTTCCTCCTGGCCCGCGCCCTCGCGGTTGGTCATGATGATGGTGCAGGCGGGTGGCATGGCCGGATGGTACGTGAAGATCGCGATCGGTGCGGATGCCGGGGGCTCAGTTCGCCACCTGCTCCAGCAGCTCGAGCCAGGCCCGGCAGCGGTGCTCCATGGAATGCTGGTCCATGAACGCGCGTCGTGCCCGCTCGCCCGCGGCCTGGCGTTCCCCGGGATCCCGCTCGTAGGTGGTGATCGCCTCCACCAGTTCCGTGCTGTCCCCGAGGGTGATGGTGCGTCCGCAGCGGTTCTCCTCGATCACCCGGGACACCTCGCTCGCGGGGTTGCCGATGAAGAGGGCCGGTCGCCCCACCGCGAGGATGCCGAAGAGCTTGCAGGGGATCATGACGCCCTGGATCCCGTCCAGGAGGCTGATGAGGTGCACGTCCCCGGCGGAGAGCAGCTCGTCCAGCTTCGAGCGGGGCTGGAACGGCTCGAGGATGCAGTTCCGCTCGAGTCCGTGCTCACTGATGAACGCCTCCACGATCCCCTTCTTCTTGCCGCCCCCGATGAAGGCGAACCGGATCCGGTCGTCGTCCTTCAGCGCGAGCGCGGCGTTGAGGAAGGTGTCGACGTCGTGGCCGAGGCCGAAGTTGCCGGAGTACATCACCACCAGCCGGTCCTCGACGCCCCACTTCGCCCGGTACTCGTTGTCCTCGCGGGGGATCGGCTGGATCGCCTCCTGGTCGCTCCACACCCCGATCTGCCGCACCTGCTCGGGAGGGATCCCCTTGGCGAGGATCCGCTCCTCCATGCAGCGCCCCAGCACCACGTTCATGTCGGAATGCCTCAGGCAGAACCGACTGACCCGTTCCATGAGCCACGAGGGCGCCGAACCCTCCCGCATCATCCCGCAGGCGATCGGGAGCTCGGGGAAGAGGTCCATCACCCAGTAGACCACCTTGGTGCCCTTGAACAACCGGAGCATCACCCCCATGATCGCGATGAAGGGCGGGGTGGTGAAGCAGATGACCACGTCGTGCCGGGGCAGCCGCAGGGCCAGCAGCGCGGCCACCACGTAGAAGTAGAGGTAGTCCACCACCCTGGCGAGCATCCCCGTCTTGCCGAAGTAGGACACCCCGACCCGCCGGATGTCGATCCCGTCGACCGTCTCCCGGCGGGGCAGCGAGGCCCCCGACTCCCCGTAGAGGGAGGGCGACGCGATCGCCGTCACCTGGTGCCCCTTGCTGGTCAGGTAGCGAGCGAGGTCGTGCCCGTGTTGTGCGGTGGCCGCCACGTCCGGGTAGAACGCCTGGTTGATCATGAGGATCTTCATGCAAGCTCCGAGGCGGACCCTCCGTGGGGACCGGCCACGGTCAACTTACCATACCCCGGGTGAGGCGCATGAACGCGGTCTCAAGGCTGACCTCCTCGCGGCGGAGTTCGGTGATCCTGAATCCCTGTGCGATCAGTCGCGACGCCAGCTCCGAGGCCGGCAGCCCCTTGCCGGGGTCCACCTCCACCTTCAGCCGGGTGCCCGCGACCTCCGACTGGTCGGGGGCGATCCCCACCTCGGTGATTCCGGGGACCGCCTGCAGCAGCTTGATGGCGTCCTCCGCACGCGACTCGACGGCCACGATCACCGACTGGCCCACCTCCGCCTGCTTCATGGCCTCGGCCACGTCCCCGGAGAACAGCAGCTTGCCCTGCTCGATGATCCCGACCGCGTCGCACAGCTCCGCCAGTTCGCTGAGGATGTGGCTGGAGATGATGATGGTCTTGCCCATGCGGTGCAGTTCGCGAAGCAGCTCGCGTATCTCGATGCGCGCGCGGGGGTCGAGCCCCGAGGCCGGTTCGTCCATCAGCAGCACCTTGGGATCGTGCAGCAGCACCCTCGCGACCGACAGCCTCTGCTTCATGCCCCGGCTCAGCCCGTTGACGTCGCTGGTCCGCTTGTAGCCGAGTTCGGTCAGCTCGAGGACGTCGTCCACCACCTCCCGCCGCCGGCGGCCGTGGATCCCGTAGCAGGCGGCGAAGAACTCGAGGTACTCCTGGATGAGCATGTCCTCGTAGGCCCCCATGAAGTCCGGGACGTAGCCGATCAGGGGCCGGATCAGGTTGTTCTGGTACCCGACCACGTTGCCGTCGACCCGTGCCTCGCCCCAGCTCGGCTTGAGGAGGGTCGCGAGGATCTTGATGGTGGTGGTCTTCCCCGCGCCGTTGGGCCCGATGAACCCGTAGCACGTCCCGGCCTCGATCTCGAGGTTGAGGTTGTCCAGTGCGGTGAGGTTGCCGTACTTCTTGGTGAGGTTGACGGTCTCGATCATGGCCACGGTTCGAGGTTCCCGGGTACGAGTGCTCAGTTCGACGCCCCATCGGGCGGCTTGGGTGGTCCCAGCAGGAGCGGCTCGAGGCGGCGGGGCGGGGTGACCACGTATCGTTCGTCGACCGGCAGCGGGTGGATCCACCGGAGCACCACGGTCCCCGTGCTCTCGACCCTGGCCCCGTCCACCTCCAACGGCACGGGGCATGGTACTCCCTCGAGGGTGCCGAGCAAGATGATGCAGGGCCTCACGAGCCAGTCCGAGCAGTCCGTCCGCGCACCCATCCACCTCTGGAGACGGAGCGCGGGCGCGGAGTTCTTCCAACCCGGCTGCTCGAGGAGGTAGACCGGCTGGGGCAGCATCCGGAACAGCGCATACATCTCCAGGCTCTCCTGGCGCAGGTCGCTCCACACCCCGCGAGTCCCCAGCAGGGTCGCCTGCAGCTGGCTCAGGACCCGCTTCTGGTAGACCTCCTCCATCTGCCTCCCGAGGGATCGCTCCGAGTCCGAGAGCCGCGAACCGGTGATCGTCTGGCGGGACGGGAAGAGCCCGGCCAGGTCGATCGCCTCCCCCCTCGGCCAGTCCCGGGGATTGAGTCCGATGAACGCACCGGGGTTGGGCAGGGGGGAGATCGGGAGTTCCCGCGAGAGTTCGTCCACCTGGGTGTAGCGGGGCAGGGAGTTGTCGATCGGCCCCACCTGGATGATCCGGATCCGTTCGAAGTCCCAGGGAAGCCCGTGTCGGATGAGCCCCTGCACCGCGAAGGACGGTGGTTCGGTCGGGTAGACCAGCTGCCGGATCGGTTGTTCCCCGACCGTGGGCACCTCCAGCCACGGACCCTCCAGCGGGCCCTTCCAGCTCGCGGTGAGCAGGGCGCTGGTGCCCCGCGCCGGCACCTCCAGCCGGTTGGCGGGTTCACTCACGGGGTAGCTCACGCTGTTGGGGAATCGCTCGACCGATCCCGCGGGGGGTGGGCTCCAGGTCCTGATCACCGCGTCCGGGTCGTCAACCGAGAGCTCGGCCCGACCGTAGTCCGGCAGGTAGGCGCTGAACCACGTCGTCGCTCGCGCGACGGGCTCCCCGTCGATGACGTCGAGGAACGTGAGGTGCCTCACCGGTGCCTCGCGGCTCATGATCGCCCGCCCGATGCTCGCCGCCGCCAGCGACAGGCCGGTGAAGAGCAGCGCGAACCCGAGGAACACCAGCCAGCTGTAGCGGACCAGCCCCCGCCGCTTCAGCCACCAGTAGCTGATCGGTCCCGCGAGGAACCCGTAGAGCAGGAAGAGGGCCAGCACCACCAGCAGCCAGGTCCCGGCGCTGACGCCCCCGATCCGGATCCCGTCGAGGACCAGGTCCCCCGCACCGAGGTTGAAGACCTCCTCGCCCTGCCGGAGGAGTTCCTGGTCGCGGAAGGCGTTGAAACTGGCCAGCGGCGGGATGCTGCCACGCCGTGCCAGGAGGCGGTTCCAGAAGACGTCGGCCTGGGGGAGCAGGCCCGGCTGGAGTTGTCGTCGACTGATCGCATCCGCGTCGATCCCCACCAGCACCAGCCAGCCGAACCCGACTCGCCGCTGGATCGCGTAGAGACCGCCCTCCACCCCCGGGTCGTCCGGCCGGCGGTCGGCCTCCCCGGTCGGCCCCGGGATCGCCGCCAGGGGTTCCCATGGTTCGTCCAGCGCCCCGGGCTCGAAGAGCCTGATCGAGCTCCTGGCCTCGGGGTTGCGAAGTCCCGGGCTCTTGCTCAGGGCCTGCAGCAACGACTCCACCGGCACGTTCTCCAGCCGCCGCGGTGCGCGTGCGGGCAGGAGGTCCGAGATCGCGGTCCGGGTCCTCGATCCGATCGACCAGGGATCGGAGCCCTCCGGAAGCACGATCACCAGCCGGCCGCCGCCGCTCAGCCAGCCCTTGAGCGCGGTCGCCTGTTCCAGCCCCAGGGCGGTGGGCGAGGCGTCGGACCAGAGCATCGTCTCGACCGAATCGAGCCCCCGGGCGCGATCGGGCAGGCCTTCCGGCCGGACGGTGCCCACCACGCAGCGGGTGTTGAGGCTCGGGATCACCGGCGTCCGCCCCTGCCCGCGCTGGTAGGCATCGAGCCCCATCGTCCCGCTCCCGACCACCAGCAGCAGGTCCTCGGTCATCTCCACCGGCACCCCCGGCAGCACCGCGCTGGCGGCACTCACCGGCGCGGAGGCGAGCTCCGCCCCCGGGCGACCGCCGTCGTCCTCGAAGACCACCACCCGGAAGACGCTCGAGCGCAACTCCACGGCACTGGCGCCGGGGGGGAGGCTCGGATACAGCCACGTGCGGTTCGTCCGTCCGGGGGACAGGACCATCGGCTCCATGTACTGCTCGACGTCCCCGTCCCGGTTCACCACCTCGAAGGCCACCAGGACCGAGCCGGTCTCCTCCAGGCGACTGCGCAGGGAGAGTCGCACCGGGTTGATGGCCCCGGGCTTGAGGTGCCCGCCGACCCCGATCGATTCCAGGGTGATCTCGACCTTCGGCTGGGGCGCCTGGGCGAGGGCCCGGCCCGGACCGACCCCGCCGAACAGCCACCCGGCGAGCAGGAGGATCCCCCCGAGGCGCCAGGGCCGGCGTGGGGCCCGACGGGCCTTGTCCTGAGGTGGTCTCGAATCGTGCTGCACTGGTGCCCCTGTGCCCCGGGTTCAGCGAAGTCCCGCGAACGCCTCGAGCATCGCGGCGTGGGAGCGTATCCCGTTCCTGAGGCAGGTGAGCTCGAACTTCTCGTTCGGGGCGTGCACGTTGTCGTCGTCCAGGCCGAACCCCACCAGCAGGGAATCGATGCCGAGGATCTCGCGTATCGATCCCACCGCCGGAATGCTGCCCCCGGTCCCGATCAGTCGTGCTTCGCGCCCGAAGACGTCGGTCAGGGCGCCGCGCGCCGCGGTGAGCCAGCTGGAGTCCGTCGGCACCGAGATCGCGGGGTTGCACCCGTGGCATTCGAACTCGATCCGGCATTCGGGATGCAGGCGGCTCCGGAAGTGCTCCTTGATGCCCTCGAGGACCGCCTCCGGGTCCTGGTCCGCCACCAGGCGGCAGGACAGCTTCGCGGTGGCGTGCGAGGCGATCACCGTCTTGGCGCCCTTGCCGGTGTAGCCGCCGTAGACCCCGTTGACGTCGCAGGTCGGTCGACACCAGGTCCGTTCGAGGGTCGAGAAGCCGTCCTCGCCCCGGCCCCGGTCGAGTCCGATCGCGGAGAGGAAACCGTCCTCGTCGAAGCCCAGCTCGCGCCACTGGGTGCGCACCTCCTCGGGGACCGTCGCCACCGCGTCGTAGAAGCCCGGGAACGTGACCCGGCCGTGCTCGTCGTGCACGGTGGCGAGCAGCCTCGCGAGTTCGTTGATCGGGTTGACCACCGCGCCGCCGTACATGCCCGAGTGGAGGTCGCTGCTGGGCCCGTGCACCCGGAGTTCCACGTACACCATCCCGCGAAGCATGGTGGTGATCGCGGGGGTCCGGATGTCCCACATGCCGGTGTCCGAGACCACGCAGACGTCGGCCTTCAGTCGCTCCACGTTCGATTCGAGGAACGGATCGAGGCTGGGGCTGCCGGATTCCTCCTCGCCTTCCAGCAGCACCTTCACCCGGCAGGGCAGGGAGCCCCGGGTCTCCTTGAACGCGCGGAAGGCCTCCAGGAAGGTCATGACCTGGCCCTTGTCGTCGACCGCGCCCCTCGCCACCACGCGCCGGCCGTGTTCGGAGTCGGTCAGCACCGGATCGAAGGCCTCGTGGTCCCAGAGCTCGATCGGATCCGCGGGCTGCACGTCGTAGTGTCCGTAGTAGAGGATGCAGGGTGCATCCTCGGTGGGGCCCGCGTGCTCCGCGACGACCATGGGGTGCCCGGGGGTCTCGACGGCCTCCGCCTCGAACCCCATCGCCTCGAGCATCCCCGCGCAGTGCTCGGCGCAGGCCGCGGTCTGCTGGTCGTGTCCGGGGTCGGTGCTCACGCTCTCGATCCGGAGCAGTTCGCAGAGTCGGTCGACGCTTCCCTCGAAGTCCGCGTCGATCCGCTGCATCACGTCGTCAAGTCGGCTGGTGGTTTCGCTCATTGCGGTCTCCAGGTACCCCGCACTCCGGGACCCGCACCTTAGCAGCGTCCGGGCGGGGCTTCATCCCGTGACCAGCTCGAGCATCACCAGGCAGGCGACCAGTCCGAGGAAGATCGTGAGCAGCCAGCGTTCCGTGAGCCGGGTCTCCAGGGCCGCCACCCAGGAGCGCTGGTCACCGGGGGGGCGCGCCCGCTCGCCCGGGGCGGAGGGCGGCTCGAGCAAGCCCTCCATTCGGGCGTAGCTCATCGGCTCCCGTTCCCGGAAGTCGCATCCGCACGCCCGGCAACGTCCCCGATCGGCTTCCCAGCGGCCATCGACCCGGTCCGGGTCGGGCTGGTACACCGGCGAACCGCACGCCACGCACAGCGGCGCGACCAGTCTCCGAGGACCGTCGACGATGCGTTCCGTCCGTTCCATCTCCGACCTTCGGCCCGGCATCAGCCATCATCCTCCTGTCCCGAATCTACCCGGGGAGAAGGCAAAATCAACCATGTTTTCCGGGGTTCCGGGTGCGGGTGCGCGCCGGGGCGAGGGCCCTCAGCGCGGGCCCTCGGAGAAGGTGTCCTCGGACTCGAAACGCGCCTCGGGTCGTTCCTCGACCTGCACCGTCGATCCCCCGAGGGTCCCCGGCAGCCAGATCACGGAAGGGGACTGCTTGTCGACGATGAACCGCATGGCCAGGAACAGGCGGGTCCCGATCGTCGCGATCCAGCTGAAGACGTAACCGAGCAGCAGGGCGATCAGCAGCTGCTCCCAGAAGCTCACCAGCGCGCCCGCCGCGGTGGCGGTTCCCGAGGTGGTGCTGGGCAGGTTGTCGAAGGTGAAGTCCAGGGCCGTGAAGGTCCCCGCACTGCGCATCGCCCCGCCGGAGACGATCCCGCCCCAGCTGGTCGCGGCCACGTCGAGGGCCAGCACCACGATCACGTCGACCAGGGCCAGTCCGATCGCGAAGCACGCGAGCCCCGCGCCCAGCAGCAGCAGGAAGTGACCGGGTCGGGCCATCACCGAGCCCCAGCTGGACTGGATCGACTCACCGGCATCGCAGCGTTCGACGCCCACCGACCCGACCAGCATCGGCATCATCGCCCCGTACCCGACCAGCAGCACCGCGCTCACCAGGCTCAGCGCGATGGAGAGGCCGTAGATGATCCCGCCCAGCACGTCGAGCACCGGGAGGTTGAACGGGATGCCCACGATCGCCAGCAGTCCGCTGAGGATCGCCACCACCGCGAGCGGAAGCAGCACCGACTGCAGCAGCTTCTGGATGTTGGACCACGCGAACTCGAGCCCGTCCCACGCGGTCGGCTTGAGCCTCAGTCCGGTCTCCAGCGCATCGAGCCTCGCGATCGCCCCCCCGAACAGGGCGAAGCAGAACCCGATGAGCAGGGCGAGGAGGATCGCGACGAACGGATCCCCCGACCAGAGCAGGAGGGGGATCTGGTAGGCGAGTCGCGAGAGCGCCACCAGCGAGTCGCCGGGCCGCACCTCGATCACCCCCTCGACGAAGCGACCCAGTTCCAGCCCCGCTCCGCGCATGGTCGCCTCGAACGGCCCGCAGGGTTCGAGTTCCTCGAGCGCCCCGAGCTCGTCCAGGTACCGGGATTCCAGTTCCAGTCGTTCCTCGGGGTCCTCGAGTCCGCCCCGGCTCTCGAGGAAGTCCCGCCGCAGGGCCGTCCTGAGTTCGCCGATGGTGGGGGGGGCCGACGCCTCCTCGAATCCCAGTCTCCGGCCGGTGTCCTGCATCGCGGCCTGCAATCGCTGCTGGGCGTCCTCGGTGTGGGCGGCGTCGATGGTCCGCTGCCAGCTGCTGGTGCCCACGGCATCGAGCAGCGATCCTCCGATCGCGATGCACGCCACCGCCAGGACCCCGAGCAGCAGTCGGGGTGGCTGGAGCGCCGAGACCGCGGCTCCGGCCACCAGGACCAGCGCCTTGCTCAAGGCATGCTGGCCGGCCTGCTCGTGATTCGATTCTTCCGTGCTGGACATGGTCGGGCCCCTCGTGGGTGGATGCACGCATGGTACAGACTCGGGGTGCCCGGACTCCAGAGAAAGCACCCGAACCACCCCTTGACCCCCGGCTGGCGGCTCGTCAGGCTCTTTCCGATGCACGCCCACGTCCCCGATCGAGCTGAAGCCCGGGATCGCCTCGCCCGGCAGGCCGCTCGCGAGCTTGCCTCCACCCCCGGACTCGACCAGGCCTCCGCGATCGCCAGGGCGCGCCGGCACCCGGCACTCGCCGACGCGCCGTCGCCTACCCGGTCGCAGGTGTCCCGGCACCTCGAGGCCCTGCAGCTCCAGGCCCTCGGGGAGGCGGGGTTCAGGCGAGCGCGCTCATCGGAGCTGCGGGGGATCGTCGAGGTCCTGGACCTGGTCGAGCTGCTGCTGTCGCCGGACCGGATCCAGCTCGCGGGTCGCATCGCCGGCCCGCATCCGCTCGGGGGCGTCGACGTCCACGCACGGCTGGTGGGGGGGCGCCCGGTCGAGTCCTGCGCGAGCGAGCTCGAGGACGCGGGGCTCGAGGAGCTCCGATTCACCACGGCCCGGACCCGGCACGGTTTCCTGCCGAAGGCCAGCTTCACCGGCGATGGTCGCCGGTACCACCTGGTCTCCTGCCCGGGGGCCCTCGTCCTGGACCCGCCCACGGATCTCTTCACCGGCGAGCCGATCCGGGTCCTCGAGCTGTCGGAGCTTCGCCGGTCGGCCGGCGTCGACGACGACCCGGAGGTCAGCCCAGGCCGCCCTTGAGGCCGCTCGAGGAGAAGCGGGCCTTGAGCTTCCGCATCGCCGGATCCTCCTCGCGGGCCTGCTGCGGTTCGCGCGCGTCCCGACGCCCGCGCTTCCCACCGCCGTCGGCGTCCGCGCGCCTGGGAGGCTCGGTGAGGGCCTTGATCGAGAGGCTCAGGCGGTTGCGCTGGCCGTCCACGCTGAGCACCTTGACCCGGATGACCTCGTTCTTCTTGAGGACCTGCTGGACGTTCTGGACCCGTTCGTGGGCGAGCTGGGAGATGTGGACCAGCCCTTCGACGCCCGGGGCGACCTCCACGAAGGCGCCGAAGTCGGTGAGCTTCTTCACGGTGCCGGTGAGCTCCGCGCCCTCCTCGATCTTCTCCATCTCCGCGACCGCGGGGTTGGTCACGACCTGCTTGCGCCCGAGCCCGATCTTGGTCTCCTTGCCGCTGTCGTCGATCTTGAGGACCTGGACCTCGACCTCGTCCCCGACCTTGAGCACTTCCGAGGGATCCTTGATCCGTTCGTGGGCGATGTCCGAGACGTGGATGAGCCCGTCGATCCCCCCGAGATCCGCGAACGCCCCGTAGGGCTGGATGGAGGTCACGGTGGCCTTGCGGACCTGGCCCTCGGCCAGTTCCGCGAGCAGGTGCTTCCGCTGTTCCGCCCGTTCCGAGGCGACCACCGCCTTGCGACTCAGCACCAGGCGGTTCTTGTTCTTCTTGAGCTCGATCACCTTGCAGTTCATCTTCTCGCCGATGAACACCGAGATGTCCGGGACGTGCCGGGTGTCGACCTGGCCGGAGGGCATGAACCCCCGGTGGTTGTTGACCTCCATCTCGAGCCCGCCTCGATTCACCCCCACGCAGCGGGCCTCGATGATCTGCCCCTGCTCCAGCGTGCCCCAGTCCGCCTTGTGCACCGCACCCGGCAGGGAGACGATCAGGAGACCCTCGAAGGGATCGAAGCGATCCACCACGAACTCGTGGGTGCTTCCGACCTCGGGGGGGGCTCCCTTGAGTTCCTCGAACTGGGCCGCGGGGCAGAGCCCCTGCGACTTCGGTCCGAACTCGATCATCGCGTTCTTGTCGTGGATCGCCACGATGGTCCCGCTCCTCGTCCGACGTCCGTCACTGGACATCTGCACGGTCTGCGCCGGCTGCAGCTGGTCGTCCATCAGCTCGTCGATGCTGGCGTCCCCGAGGGCCGCGGCGATCTCCGCCTCCAGGTCGTCCTCGAGCCGCGTCGCCCCGCCGTCATTCGGCACGGGGGCCGGCGCGGGGGCCGGCGCGGGGGCGGGCTCCGCCCCGGGAGGCGAGGCGACCGCTTCGCCCGGCGTGGCGGGAGTGGGGGGAGGGAATTCCACGACCTCATCCTCCGGGGGCTTCCCGGCCGGGTCCTGGTGCTCGTTCGTGGATGGGGTCTCTGGTGAGTGGTCGGTCATTGCTGCTCGCGCTTCTCGCGGGGATTCTCTCTTATCCGTCCGGAAGTCGCTCCCCGGCCGCCTGACAGTCTAACAGGAGGAAATCGGGAACCTCCAAGGATTCTGTCGCGGATTCCTCCCTGATCAAGCCGGAGGTCCGCTTTACGGCGGAAACACCCGCCCCCATCGATTGATATATGATCCGTAATCCGAGCTGTGCCTTGAGTAAGGCGCCTCACCCACAATTCCGCAGCTACCGAGATTATCACGTATGGCAAACGCAAAGAGTGCTTGGGGAGTGGAGATTGGTTCATTCGGCATCAAGGCCGTGCGCCTCGAGCGCAAGGGCTCCGGTGTCAAGGTGACGGACTTCGCGGTGATCCCCCACAGCTCGGTGCTCTCGGCCCCCGACGTCGACGCCGACGAAGTGGTGCGCATCAGTCTCGGGCAGTTCGTGAGCCAGAAGATCGTGGACAAGCAGCGGGTCGCGATCTCCATCCCCGGCAACGTCGCCTTCAGCGCCTTCACCCGGCTGCCTCCCCACGAGGCGAAGCAGACCCCCAACCTCGTCCGGTTCGAGGCGGAGCAGCAGATCCCCTTCCCGATCAACGAGGTGGAGTGGGACTACAAGACCTTCCAGAGCGAGGACTCGCCCGAGGTCGAGGTGGGCATCTTCGCCCTGCAGCGCAGCGTGCTCGATGATCGCCTCGGGCTCTATTCCGAACTCGGGATCGAACCCGACCTGGTGACCGTGAGTCCCCTCGCGCTCTTCAACGCGATCAGCTACGACCTCGACCTGCAGGGCAGCTCGAAGCCGGTGGTCATCCTCGACATCGCCACCCGCCACAGCGACCTGATCGTCGCCGAGGGTGGTCGATGCTGGTTCCGCAGGCTCCCGGTCGGCGGGCACAACTTCACCATGGCGATCTCCGAGGCCTTCAAGATCTCCTACGCCAAGGCCGAGGTGCTCAAGCAGGAGGGCGCGACCGGGAAGTACGCCAAGCAGGTCATGCAGGCGATGCGGCCGGTCTTCACCGAACTGCTCGACAGCGTCCAGCGCTCGCTCGAGTACTACAAGACCGCCGCGAGCCTCGACACCGTGATCGGGGTCGGCTCGACCTTCCGGATCCCGGGGCTGCGCCGCTTCCTCGGCACCCAGCTCCAGAAGGACGTCGTCCGGCTCGACGAGCCCCGGAAGATCCGGGTCGAGGGCCCCGAAGCGGCCTCCTTCGCCACCAACACCGTCAACCTCTGGACCGCCTACGGGCTCGCGCTGCAGGAGGTCGGGGGCGGCGAGATCAACGTCAACCTCGCTCCCGCCGAGGTCCTCCGCCAGCAGATGTGGTCCGCCAAGAAGGGCTGGTTCGTCGCCGCGGCGGTGGTCGCCCTGCTCGCGGGCGGCGCGATGTTCCTGCGGCCGTTCCTGGACTCCACGGGGCTTCGCAACGGCAAGGAAGCGGCGCTGCAGGAGGTCCGCAACGTCGAGAGCAGCCAGCGGCGCTTCAAGTCCGAGCTCGACGAGATCATGTCCCTCGCCACCGGGGGGAACCTCGGGCAGTCGCTGACCCAGCTGGACGACTATCGCCGGGTGTGGCCGGGGATCGTCCGGGACGTGACCCGGGCGGTGGCCAACGGCACCGACCCCAGGTTCCTGGAGATGACCCCCGAGCAGATCGCGGGCACCGACGGCGCGACCCGGAAGCTGACCCTCCTCGAGGGGCTCTCGGGGGTCTACAGCGTGCAGGGCTCCGGGAACGGGGCCAAGCGATACATCGACCTCGAGGTCGACCTCGCGTACAGCAACACCGCGACCGACTTCCTGAACACCACGGTGTGCGACTGGCTGCGGACCCGCGCCGGCCAGCCCTCGTCCGAATACCGCATCATCCCCGAATCGATCTCCTACAACCCGACCCGGATCGCCGCGGTCAAGGTGACCGAGAAGGGAATGGTCGCCGACGCCGGCTCCGGCCGTTCGTCGAGCCCCTCCCGGGACCGCGGACGCAGCGGATCCGCGGCGTCCCCGCCACCGGGTTCCGGCGGGTCCGGCGGCGGCTCCGGCGGCGGCTCCGGCGGCGTCTCCATCGGGGGATCCGGCGGGGGGGCGCGGACCGTCGGCAACAGCGGCGTCACCTTCGACGCGCCTTCCGGGCCCGCACTCTTCGGGGGCGGGAACGAGGGGCCGATCACCGCTGGCGACGACATCGACGACGACGGTGGGTCCCGCGGCGCACGGGGCGGCAGAGCCAGCACCATCAACAAGGAACTCGGGGAACTCGACAGCATCGCGCCCATCCCGACGAAACCGCTGCTCTACGAGCTGGGTTCGACCTACTACAAGGGGGTGGTGACCTTCCGAGTCGAGTTGCTCGCACCCGATGCTGACCAAGCGGGAGGCAGGAGCTGAACATGGACCTCAACGTCGAACAGATCAAGCCCGTCGTCAAGTGGATCAAGGGGCACCTGCTGATCGCCCTGATGTCGATCCTGATCGTCGCCTTCCTGGCGTGCGGCTGGTACTTCTCGACCGGCATGGCCGCCGAGCTGAAGGACGAGATCGCGGACCGCAAGAAGAACTTCCAGAAGATCGAGCAGGCCGGCAAGAGCCGGGTCTCCCTGCCGATGACCGATGGACAGTTCGAGGCGACCGGGGTGCTGAACAAGCAGCTGCTGGACAGCATGCGGTCGCTGACCGAGACGATGAAGGTCGACCTCGACTCGGCCCGGGAGCAGAGCCTGCGCCACAACGGGGATCCCTTCCCCGACCAGTCGCCGCACCCCGCCTACGCCGATCGCCAGTCGGGGGCCGCCCCGGGCTCCAAGCGACTCCTCGTCGACGAGTCCATGTTCCCGAACCCCGCCCCGAACGAGCTCGAGGACCTGCCCAACAAGGTGCACACCGCGCTCATGAAGGCCTACGCGGGAATGCTCGAGGATGCCCGGGCGGGGAGTCCGCCCGCACCGTCCGAACTCTCCGACGTGCTGCTTCGGGAGCAGTCGCGCTTCGTCCAGCTCGACAAGCGCAAGGCCTCGAGGGGGGACCTGACCGAGGAGGAGGTCGCCGAACTCACCTCCAAGCTCTCCCAGACCCGCCTGCAGATCTACAACCAGGCGGCCTCCGACCTGAGCTTCTACGCCGACGCCTCGGCCTTCCTGCTCCCCGACAGTCCCTTCGCCACCAAGACCCAGCACTCGCTGGCCCAGCTCTACGACTGGCACTGGGACTGGTGGATCGCCGAGGACATCATCGCCGCGATCGTCAACGCGAACAGCGACCCCGAATCCGGCAAGCCGCTCCCGGTGGTTCAAGCTCCCGTGAAGCGGCTGCTCGAGGTCACCACCCTCGACTCGGCCCTCGCCTCCATCACCCGAAACACCTCGGCCGGCAACCAGGGCGGGCGTTCGGCCGGTCGGGGACGGGGCAATCGTTCCCAGGACGCGCCGGCCGCCGGAGGACCGCTCCCGGAGCCGGACGTCGGGATGGAGGGGGCGATCAAGACCGACTTCTCCCGATCCATCACCGGTCGCTCCAACAGCGACCTCTTCGACGTGCGGGCGGTCGAGGTCGTGCTCGTCGTCGAGACCGCCGCGCTCCCGCGGCTGGTCAACGCCCTCGCGCAGGAGAACTTCATCACCATCACCAACCTCTCGCTCCAGCCCGCCGACCCGTTCGCCGCGGCCGCCCGCGGCTTCATCTACGGCTCGAGCCCGGTGTCCCTGGTCAAGCTCGAGCTCGAGACGGTCTGGTTCCGGAAGTGGACCGCCGCCTGGATGCCGATGCAGGTCCGCGACGCACTCGGCATCAAGTCCTCGGCCCGCGGCTCCGGCTGATTCCGCTCGCCACCACCCGACGCACCCCTCCACCAACAGGATTCACTGCACATGCGAAGCAAGACAACCCCGATCTGGGAACAGCATCTCGAGAAGGGCATCCTCGCCCTGCTGGTCGTGGTGCTCCTGGTCATCCTCTTCATCGGACTCACCGGTTCACCCAACCAGGTCGAGGTGCGCGTCCGCGGCCAGGCGCGCACCCTCTCCCCCGGCGAGCTCAACGAGCTGATCCTGAGCGAAGCGAACTCGATCCGCATGAGGCAGACCCCGGACGCCTCCCCCATGGAGGAACCCCCGGCGGTCCAGGAACTCCGGATGCTCTCGCCCGACGTGACCGCGGTCATCGAGGGAGAGGTCCTTCCAGATGATGCCTTCTCGCGGACCGCGCCGATGATGGCGAGCGGCCTGGTGTCCACCGGCTCCGCCGAGGACCTCCTGTACCACCTTCCCGCCCTCCCCCCGATCCGGGTGGTGGGCGTGGAGCAGTTCCTCGACGAGTTCACCGCGGGTGCGGCCGACGAGAACCCGGGACTCCTCCAGCTGAGCGAAGACGGTTCCCGCGAGATCGACTGGGTCACGCCGGTCATCGAGATCGACATGGCCGCCACCCGGAACGAGTTCAACGGCGGGACCGAGCGCGAGCCCGCGCCCCCGGCGTTCTGGCGGGACGGCACCTACTCGATCGTCGACGTGCAGTTCGAGCGGCAGATGATGGGTCCCGACGGGACCTGGTCCGCCGACTCGCAGCTGGTCCCGGTGTTCCTGGACACCCTGAACTTCCGGGACAACCTGAGCAGCTACGCCGAGGCCATGAAGGTGTCGCTCGAGTCCGGGAAGCCGCTGGACGGCGCGCAGGAGCAGTTCCGCAACGACGTCATTCCACCTCTTGGCCAGCCGATCCTCCAGACCGAGCTGCTCCAGCCCACCTTCGTGCAGACCCGGTTCGGGGCCGCGGATGAGTTCCTCCGGAATCCCGAGGGCCTCTCCGCCCGGGGGGGCAAGTCCCTCGAGGTCCTGGACCTCGAAATGCGAATCAACCGCGAGCAGCGTCGTGCCGCCCGGGTCGAGAGTGAACTGGTCGCGCTCGGCGGCCCCCTCGAGGAACCCCAGGACACCTCCGCGGGTGATGGTCGCGACGGCGGCCGGGGCGGTGGCGGCCGCGGCGGCCGGGGTGGCCGGGGTGGCGGCGGCGGCGGCGGCGGCAGCGGTAGTGGCGGCGGCTTCGGCGGCGGATTCGGCGGAGGCCTCAGTGGAGGTGGCGGTCGCTCGATCGGTGGCGGCACCACGATGGAAGCCGACGAGCTGGAGCGCAACAATGCGCTCCGCATCAGCAAGACCCGACTGCTCAAGCGCGTCCAGGCCAAGATCGACGAGCTCCTCGAGAAGCTTCGCGGGCTGGATCCCGAGAACACCCTGCTGACGGCCGACGACGAATTCGGCGGGACGGCCGGCGGCCTGGTCAACCTCAACGAGGACGACTTCGTCCTCGCCTGGACCCACGACCCCTCCGTGGATCCCGGGGCGACCTATCGCTACCGGGCGATCGTGAGCTTCTACAACCCCTTCTTCACTCGTGGATTCCAGCTGGATCCGTCGCAGGAGCACCTGAGCAAGCTGCCCACCCTCGAGACCTCGACCAGTTCCTGGAGTTCGCCGATCAAGGTCGACAGTGGCACCGAGTTCTTCCTGACCGAGGCCACCCCGCCTTCCGGCACCCAGCTGGGCAGCGCGACCATCGAGGTCTTCAGCAAGCAGGGGGGACGATACTGGAGCCGGAGCTACACCGTGGGTCCCGGGGACCGGATCGGCGGCATCCAGTCGATCAAGAGCTCGGATGACCCCATCGACTTCGGAACCGACTGGTACGTCCTCGACATCCTTTCCGACGGCAGCAGCCAGGAGTCCGGGGGAGGGGTCCAGGTGGTCCTTCAGCGGATCGGGGGCGACGAGCAGCTGATGATCCGGAGCCCTGCCCTCGAGGCCGCCAATCCCGTCTTCAAGGCGATGGAGCTGAAGGTCCAGAACGCCGACGCCCGGGAACAGGTGGCCGCTTCCGAGACACCCTGACCGCCCGGGGCACGGACCCTGCATCGACGGCCCCCAACCCCCCCCGAATCGCCCCTGGAGGCCTTCCAGGTCACCTCGAGGCGAGGCCGCCGCTCGGGATCGGGGGACCCGGGCCCCACACCCCCCCTGGGGGGCCGAAACTCGTGATTTTCGGGCCAAATGCCCGCCCCGGGCCGGTTGACAGCCCCTAGGAACTCGATATCCTGTCCGATCTGACCCACAGTTCGTTCCGTGGTTCAGGGGCCCCCCAACGGGGCTTCGATTCTTTGACAAGTCACGTTGTAATGTCGCGATCGAGTCTGGTCGTGCGAACACCCCGTTGTTCGGGTGGTCGCGTGGTCGGGCACGATCTGCAATGCAAATGACAAAGAGAAATCATCGAGAAGCATTATTTTGACAAGCCTGAGTGAGCTGCCGGAGTTCCGACCTGGTCGGGACACCGGTTGTCGGGGGTGAATCGTCCTCCGGCATGGTGCATCTCCCCTCTCATCGGACCCTCGACCCCGTCAACGACGCGGTCGGCGCGAGGATGACGTCGGGTAGATGCGATCAAGCTACTAAGGGCATACGGTGAATGTCTTGGCGTCGAGAGGCGATGAAGGACGTCGGTAACCTGCGAAAAGCCTAGGGGAGTTGGTAACCAAGCTGTGATCCTAGGATGTCCGAATGGGGAAACCCGGCCCGCAAGGGTCATCCATACCCGAATGCATACGGTATGGAAGCGAACCCGGAGAACTGAAACATCTCAGTACCCGGAGGAAAGGAAAGCAACCGCGACTCCGTTAGTAGCGCCGAGCGAAAGCGGATAAGCCAGCAAATCAGCGTGAGCCGCCTGGAAAGTCGGACCACAGAGGGTGAAAGTCCCGTAGCGCTGTGGCTGGTGAGGCCTAGAGTAGGTTCGAGCTCGTGAAACTCGGATTGAACATGGGGGGTCCACCCTCCAAGCCTAAGTACTCCTCGACGACCGATAGTGAACCAGTAAGGCGACTGAATGATGAAAAGCACCCCTATAAGGGGAGTGAAAAGTACCTGAAACCGTATGCTTACACAGCGGTCGGAGCCCTTCGGGGTGACGGCGTGCCTTTTGCATAATGATCCTGCGAGTTACTCTCTACAGCAAGGCTAAGTCGAATCCCGACGGAGCCGAAGGGAAACCGAGTCTTAAAAGGGCGTCGAGTTGTAGGGGGTAGACGCGAAACTGGTTGATCTACCCATGGGCAGGTTGAAGGGAGGGTAAAACCTCCTGGAGGACCGAAGCCTTGAACGTTGAAAAGTTCTGGCATGACCTGTGGGGAGGAGTTAAAGTCTAATCATAACCAGAGATATCTCGTTCTCTCCGAAATAGCTTTAGGGCTAGCCTCACGTTACATCGCATGGGGGTAGAGCTACTGATTGGGGCTGGGGGGCTACCCGCCTACCCACCCCAGTCAAACTCCGAATACCATGCGACTTGTCGTGGGAGTCAGACTACGGGGGACAATCTCCGTGGTCGAAAGGGAAACAGCCCAGATCGCCAGATAAGGCCCCTAAACAAACCTCAGTTACTAAGGTAGTCAGAGTGCCGTGACAGCCAGGATGTTGGCTTAGAAGCAGCCACCATTTAAAAAGTGCGTAACAGCTTACTGGTCGAGGACTTTGGCGCCGATAATGATCGGGAATAAGGTTTGTGCCGAATCTGCGGGCGCGCAAGCGCGGTAGGAGAGCGTTGCTGTCGGCGTTGAAGCCATCCTGGAAAGGTTGGTGGAGCGGCAGCAAGTGAATATGCAGGATTGAGTAACGATAAACGGAGTGAGAATCTCCGTCGCCGAAAACCTAAGGTTTCCTGGGGAAGGTAATTCCGCCCAGGGTTAGGCGGTACCTAAGGCGAGGCCGAAAGGCGTAGTCGATGGACAGCAGGTTAATATTCCTGCCCTTGCATGTGAGGTTGATCCGGCGTGACGGATCGTGAAGTTCAGCGGGACAGTGAAGCGTCCAGGCCCTCGGGCCGATGCTGGGTGGATCGGTTCCAAGAAAATCCGTCCGGGGACGATCATGCAAGCCGTACTAAAACTGACACAGGTAGGTGTGGCGAAAAGCCTCAGGCGCTCGAGATAATCGTCGTGAAGGAACTAGGCAAATTGACCCCGTACGTTCGCAATAAGGGGGCCCTACTGGCAACAGAGGGCGCAGAGAAAAAGCTCTGGGAACTGTTTATCAAAAACACAGCACTGTGCTAACTCGCAAGAGCACGTATACAGTGTGACGCCTGCCCGGTGCCGGAACGTCAAGGGAGCAGGTTAGCCCTCGGGCGAAGCTTGCGACCGAAGCGCCGGTAAACGGCGGCCGTAACTCTGACGGTCCTAAGGTAGCGAAATTCCTTGTCGGGTAAGTTCCGACGCGCATGAATGGCGTAATCATCGGAGCACTGTCTCCACGACGAACTCGGTGAAATAGTAGTGGCGGTGAAGATGCCGCCTACTCGCAGCAAGACGGAAAGACCCCGTGGACCTTTACTGTAGGCTTGTAGTGATCACGAATTTATTCTGCGTAGGATAGGTGGGAGGCTTTGAAGCTGGGCTCTAGGGCCTGGTGGAGCCATCCTTGAAATACCACCCTGACTATGTTTGTGGTCTAACCCTGATTCCCATGAAGCTGGGCAGGGGACCCTGCATGCTGGGCAGTTTGACTGGGGCGGTCTCCTCCTAAAAAGTAACGGAGGAGCGCAAAGGTCGGCTCAGTGCGGTTGGAAACCGCATTCAAGAGTGTAAGAGCACAAGCCGGCTTTACTGCAAGACATACAGGTCGAGCAGTCTCGAAAGAGGGCTCTAGTGACCCGGCAGTTCTGTGTGGAAGGGCTGTCGTTCAACGGATAAAAGGTACCCCGGGGATAACAGGCTTATCGCTCCCGAGCGTCCATAGCGGCGGAGCGGTTTGGCACCTCGATGTCGGCTCATCGCATCCTGGGGCTGAAGGCGGTCCCAAGGGTTGGGCTGTTCGCCCATTAAAGCGGTACGCGAGCTGGGTTCAGACCGGCGTGAGCCAGGTCGGTCCCTATCTGCTGTGAGCGTTGCAATACTGACGGGAAACGACTTTAGTACGAGAGGATTGGGTCGGACGTACCCCTGGTGTGCCAGCTGGACTGCTCAGTCCACCGCTGGGTAGCTAAGTACGGCAGGGATAACCACTGAAAGCATCTAAGTGGGAAGCCTACCCGGAGATGAGTATTGCTTGAGACCCCCGGAAGACTACCGGGTTGATAGGCCGGATGTGTACGGGCAGAAATGTCCTCAGCTAACCGGTACTAACGGTCGAAGGCTTGATCGTATCTACCGGGCGCCATCGCGCGCCCGGCAGCTCGACGGGCTTGTCGAACGCTTTCGATGATTCCTTGTCTGCACTGCAGCCGATTCGCGACGAATGCAACGTGACAGTTGCCGTCGTGGGGCGAAGGCCCCGCGCCGGAGTTGTCGGTGACCAGAAGCGCGGGGAGACACCTGTTCCCATCCCGAACACAGCAGTTAAGCCCGCGCTGCCGATGATACTGCCAAGCGGGAAAGTAGGTTATCGCCGACTTTATGGGCCCGCCCGGGACACCCCCGGGCGGGCCCTTTTTCGTTTCCTGGGCCCCCAGGCCGTGGTTTCGCTCGGGGAGGATGCTGGACTTGGCGCTCCGAGCAGCTACTCTGTAGAGGTACGACTCGAGAGGTTCCCACCGCCGCGGCGGGGGGACGTGCCGGGATGCCGCTGGGTCCCGGCCACGAACACCCTCGAGTCCTTTGAAGCATGCGCGACCGCCGGGGTGCCCGGCAGTCGTTCCGGGGCCGGCGACGAGGGTTTGACCGATGTCCAAGGGACTGTTCAAGATCTACGTGGGGAACCTTGACTACAAGGTGACCGAGTTCGCCGTGCGTCGCCTCTTCGAGCCGTATGGAGATCTCGAGGACGTGGCCATGGCCACCGACAAGGAAACCGGGAAGCCACGGGGTTTCGCGATCGTGATGATGCGTGACCACGACGAGGCCCAGAAGGCGATCAGTGGCGTCCAGGGACGCCGGCTCATGGGACGCCCGCTGGTCGTGAACGAGGCGGTCTCCAAGAAAGGCCGGAAGTCCGACTCCGCACCCGGGACCACCCCTGCATCCACCGCCCCGCGTTCCGGCTCGGCGCCGCAACGCACGGGCGGCGACGCACGCAGTTTCGGGGCCCAGCCGCTCCGGGCGCCTTCCCGGCAGTCATCCGGTGAGGGACGTCCCTCCAGCCGGAACCCACGACGCAGTGGCGGTCGGAATCCCCGACGCAGCAGCCCACGCTGAAGGATCCGGGGCCGCGTGGCCCTGAAGGACCTCCGTGCTCCTCGTAGAATCACATCCATGATCGGATCCGAACGAGACTCCGAGGATTCTCCGGTACCAGGGGAGGGAGCCGATCCCTTCGAACTGCTCGGGATCCCCGTCCGGTTCGACCTGGACGTGGAGGCGGCCCGGTCCCGGTTGCGGCGCAAGGTCGCCGCGTTGCACCCGGACCGCTTCACCGATCCGGTCGAGATCGAACGGGTCACCCGGGCGGCCGCGGCCCTCAACGAGGCATGGACCCTGCTGTCCGACGACGAACGTCGCGCGAACCTGGTGCTGTCCCGGCTCGGCGGTCCCGCCCCCCACGAGGACCGCTCGCTCCCCCCCGAGTTCCTGCAGGACATGCTCTCGATCCGCATGGAGCTCGAGGAGGCGATCGAGCAGTCCGACCGGGTCGAGATCGCCCGCCTGCGCGAGTGGGTCGCGTCCCGACGCGCCGAGCTGCGTGAGCGGGTGCGAATCGGGCTTCAGCGCCTGTCCGACGGTGCCGGCGATGCCGGTGCGATCAGGCTGGACCTGAACGTGTGGCGCTACATCGAACGCATGGACGAGCAGCTCTCGGGCACCCCGGCGGCGCACGGACCGGAGCCGTAGCGTGGGGTCCCTCGACGTCATCCTGGTGCTTCTGATGATCCCCCTCCTCTGCGGGAGTGCGGTCTTCTCGGCGAGCGAGACCGTCTTCTTCGGGCTCGCCGAAGTCGATCGAATGCGACTCCGCCAGCGAAGCCGGGTGGTCTCCGGTGCGGTCGACCGACTGCTGGCCCAGCCCCGGATGCTCCTGATCACGGTGCTGCTCGGGAACATGACCGTCAACACCCTGTACTTCGTGATCGGATCGGTCCTCTCCGTCCGGTTCTCCTCGAACGTCCTCCTGGCCACGCTCATCGGCCTCCTCACCATCGCGGTCATCGTCATCGCCGGGGAGGTGATCCCGAAGGTCGTGGGGGGGGCGCTCCGGGTCCGGGTCGCGATGATCCTCGCGACCCCGCTGCTTGCACTGCACCAGTTGCTCGGTCCGGTGCGCATCTTCCTGGAATCGGTCGTCGTCGCACCCCTCTCCCGGCTGACCGCCCCGTCCGATGCCCCGACCAACCTCGATCCCGGGGAGCTCGATGCCCTCATCGAACTCTCGGGTCGGGAGGGGGTGATCGACTCGAACGAGCACGAACTCCTGCAGGAAGTGATCCGAATCCGGGAGCTCAAGGTCTCGGACGTCATGATCCCGCGCGTCGACATGCCGGTGGTGAACCTCGGCACGCCTCGATCCAGGATCGTCGAGCTGGTCGAGGAGACCCGGTGCTCCTACCTGGTGGTCGGGTGCGGCGACCGGGACCGGGTGGCCGGCCTCGTCAAGGTGCGGGACCTCCTGCTCGACGATGGCGAACCCGAGGGTGCACTCGATCGCCACGTCCAGGCCGCACCCTACGTGCCGGAGCTCGCATCCATCGAACACCTGCTCGGCCACTTCCAGGACACCGGGACCTCGATCGCGGTGGTCCTCGACGAGTGGGGGGGGACCGCGGGGCTGGTCACCCTCGAGGACGTGGTCGAGGAGTTCGTCGGGGACATCCGGAGTTTCGGGGAGGTCGAGGTCCCTCGTCCCGAGCGGCTCGAGGATGGTGACTGGAGATTGCCCGGCGCCACCCCGATCGACGACTGGAAGCGGCTGTTCGGGGACACCCTCCTGTCGACCAGGATCAGGACCGTGGGTGGACTCTTCCTGGAGCGCTTCGGCCGCATGCCGAAGGCGGGCGAGGAGATCACCATCGGGAACGTCCGATGCACCGTCGAATCGACGGAGGGCCAGCGGATCACCTCCGTACTGGTCCGGGTGGTGGAGGCCGGCCGATGACCGAATCGACCCTCATCTGGCCCTGGTTCATCGTGGCGATCACCGGGCTGCTCCTGAGTGCGCTCTGCTCCGGTCTCGAGATCGGGCTGTACACCCTCAATCGCGTCCGGCTCGCGGTGCGCGCGGGCCGGGGCGATCGCCAGGCGGTTCGCCTGGATCGGGAGCTCGCCGACCCCGGTCGCTCCCTGACCACGCTCCTGATCGGCAACAACATCGCCAACTACCTCGGTTCGCTGGGGGTGATGGCGCTGCTCAAGTCCACCGGGCTCTCCGATACCTGGGCGATCGTGGTCGACACCCTGATCCTGGTCCCGGTGTTCTTCATCTTCGCCGAGACCCTTCCCAAGGACCTCTTCCGGACCCACACCGATCGGTGGACCTACCTGCTCTCGATGCCGCTGGTGGTGGCACGCCTGCTGCTGAGCGCGATCGGGGTGGTCCCCGCGGTGCACGGCATCGCACGCTTCTTCCAGCGACTGCTCGATCCCGGTGCCGAAGGACCGCCGGGTGCACGCCAACGCATGGCCGAACTGCTCCGCGAGGGGGTGTCGGCCGGGCTGCTCTCGAGTTCGCAGGGCGAACTGCTCGACCGCGCGGTTCTGCTCAACCAGTCCACCGCCGGCTCGGAGATGATCCGGTGGCAGAAGGTCGCCTCCGTCCCGCTCTCCGCGGATCGGACCACGCGGGAGCTCGTGGTGCGGGGACGTGCCTTCAGCAGGCTTCCGGTCGTCGACCGGGACGGTCGAGTCTGCGGGCTGCTGCACGTCATCGATGCCATGCTTCATCCCGGGTCACGAACCGAGGAACTGCTCAGGCCGACCATCGAGATCACCTCCTCGACCTCGACCCTCGAGGCCCTGGAGCGCATGCGCGAGGCCCGGGTCCAGCTCGCGATCGTCGTCGCCGACGAGTCCCGCCGGCCGGTCGGGGTGGTGAGCATCAAGGACCTCGTCGAGCCGCTGATAGGGCCGATCCGGGACTGGTGACCCCGGTTTGGTTGCGCGTTGACTGGGCGGGTGATACAGTTTTCCCTCGCCGCACGGCGACCACCCGGGCCTATAGCTCAGCTGGCTAGAGCGCACCCCTGATAAGGGTGAGGTCACAGGTTCGAGTCCTGTTAGGCCCATTGAAGACCCGGCATCGACCCTGCCACGCTCGGTCGGCCGGGTTTCTTCATGCACGCCGGACCCGGGAACGAGGCGGCGCTTCCGGGAGCCTCCCGGAGGCCTACTGGCACGATCCCCACGAGCTCAGCAGCACGCTCAGGTCGGCCCCGGTGATCGCTCCGTCCCGGTTGAAGTCGGCGGGGCAGTCGCCGGTCGGGCACGTGCCCCAGTAGGCAAGCACCATCGAGAGGTCCATCCCGTCGACCATGCGATCACCGTTCAGGTCGGCGACGCAGGGGGCCTCGCCGAGCTCCACGCTGAGTTCGGTGACCCAGCTGAAGTCCGGGTATCCCAGCTCCCCGAGGTCCCGGAACTGCCCCGAACAGAACCCCTGTTCGTCCCGGTACCAGGTCGGGCTCGCGGATGGACTGGTATTGCCTCCGACCGAGACGTAGTCGTAGGACCAGCTGGCATGCATCGTGACGACCAGGTTGGTGTCCGCCGGCACCACCACGGGTGGATCGAACACCGCGATGTGGCGGCCGAGGTTCTCCAGGATCGTGATGTCGGACCTGCCCAGGAGGACGAGGTCCTCCCCCGGGTAGACCGGGGACCCTCCATCGGAGTCCGCCCAGAGTTCGATCCGTCCGTTGGTCGCGGAGTAGTTGTTGTAGGACCCGTAGGTGATGCACTTGACGGTCACGTCCCTGCCCGCGGTGCCTCCGGCCGAGAGGTCGTAGGCGACCGCCCACTGGCCGGGATCGGAACCGCACGACCCCCATTCCTTGACGCATTCGCACCGGTTCGCCCGCTCGTCCACGACCGATGATTGGTTGACGGTCAGCACCTGGTCACCGGGGTCGCAGGTGACGGGACAGTCGTCCGAGACGTAGTTGCTCGAACCGCTGCATTGGTTGCATTCGCGGGCATCGTTGCCGCAGATGGTCGAGTTCACCACGCCAAGCGTGTTGCTGTAGTAGCTGAAGACCGCCCAGCTGGTCGGACCCGGGGCGTAGTTCCCGGTCACCGTGCAGCCATCCAGCAGGAGGAACCGGTTGAAGGCGTCCCCCATCATGACCGCGGATCCGTTGAGCTGGCCGAACAGCAGGCACTGGTTCCTCGTGAATGTGCATCCATTGCAGGTCGCGTCGCCCACGCAGAAGATCCCACCGCCCTGGTCGGCGACGTTGTCCGTGACATGGCAGTTGTCGAAGGTCGCTCCATCGCCGAAGGCGACGTAGATCCCACCACCCTGGCGTCGTCCGGAGTTCAGGGTCCCGGTCCCGTTCCGGATCACCAGGTTCTCGAAGATCGTCGACTCCTTCGATTCGCCGCTGTTGACGGTGATCACCGATCCCGGCTGGTTCTCTCCATCCACGATCGTCAGCGGGGTCCCCGAACCCCCGACCGTTCCCCGGACGGTGATCTCCTTGCCATCGGGATTCAGCTGCTCCAGGTAGAGTCCGGCGGCGACCTCGACCAGGTCCCCGTCGGATGCGGCGTCGATCGCGGCCTGGATCGTCGGGTGGTCTCCGGGAACCCGGATGGTGTCCGCGAGACAGGGGGTGGTGAGGAACAGCAGGAGGATGGCGAGGCGGGCCGTGGACATCTCATCTCCCTTCGGAATGGGTGGCTCGTTCCAGCGTACCTCTGGAACGAGCGATCGTGCCCTCGAATCCGGGATTTCACTCCCTTGTCGAGTGGACGACCGGGTCCGGGCCCCGGCCATCCATCCGTCGCCTGCCTGTTGGACCTCCTGCCTTGCCGGTCCGGATCCGGATTCCCCCGGTTGCACCCCGGAGACCCTCTGGCTACGTTCCAGACGCCCCGAGACCCGCGTCCCCCGTTCCATCTGGTACTGGAGCCTGAATCATGCCCCTTCTAGCCACCCTGCTGGTCCTGCCGCTCTGCCTCCCCTCCAACGACCCCGTCGCGACGACCGCCCTCGGCGAGGATCCGCTGGAGACGATGGATGCGCACGATGCCCGGGAGATCCGGAAGCATCTTCCGGATGTCGTTCTCGGTCCGGTCAAGGGGATGGAATCGATCGAGGTCGCCGAGGACTGGTGCCCCCTCAAGTCCACCCGATTCACCTACGAACGCCCCGGTACCTCCAAGGAGGTCGAACTCACGATCCGGACCGTCGATCGTGCGCCAGGGAGCACCCTCGATGAACCGGCCAGGGGGTGGGCGCTCGAACTCCCCGATGGCACGACCCGCTACTTCCGGTCCGATCCCGGGTTCGGGGTCGTGGCCCCGACCGATCTCTCCAAGAGCAACGGCCTGATCATCCGACTCGACCCGCCCGAGCCGATCGTCCACCAGAACGCCCGCGTCAACGAACCCATCAAGCGCAAGATCAAGGTGGAGATATTCGACCTCCATTCGCCCACCAAGGTCGCCCACTCCGGAACCGTCGACTGCACCTGGACCGACCTGGGAGGGTGGCGGGTACGGGTGCCGATGGGGGACTACGACACCCACCTGGTGCGGATCGAGTACGACGGGAGCGTGGGGCCCGCCTCCGTGCAGGGCAACAAGTACATGTTCCTGGCCAAGGGCGTCGGGCCCGTGGCCTTCACCGATTCGCGGGTGATCTCCGCGTTCCTCTTCTTCAGCCAGAGCCAGCACAAGGCCGGCATGCTCAAGGCGGTTGAACATCCCTCGGGTTGAATCCCGGTCAGTCGTCCTCCCCGCCCCTCAAAATGCGTTGATTTGACTGATTCCCGCCCACACCGTCCCGGGACGGACTGTGACGCGGTCCCAAGTCAACTATCATGTCCGCCCCCGAGTCCCCCACTGGACCCCGGGGAGCAACCCGAACCAACCTCGACACGGAGAGACCACCACATGCGTCGTGCCAAGATCAGCGTCATCGGAGCCGGAAACGTCGGAGCAACCTGCGCTCACTGGGCCGCGGCCAAGGAACTCGGGGACGTGGTGCTCGTCGACATCCCCGACAAGGAGGGGGTGGCCAAGGGCAAGGCCCTCGACCTGGTCTGCTGCGGTCCCATGGAAGGCTTCGACGTGGACATCACCGGTACCTCGGACTACGCCGACGCGGCCGGTTCCGACGTGGTGATCGTGACCGCCGGCCTGCCTCGCAAGCCGGGGATGAGTCGCGACGACCTGATCGAGACCAACGTCAAGATCGTGCGCAGCGTCTCCGAGAAGATCGCCGAGCACTGCCCGGAATCGATCGTGATCCTGGTCTCCAATCCCCTCGACGCGATGGTGTACACCGCCTGGAAGGCGACCGGATTCCCGACCAACCGGATCGTGGGCCAGGCGGGATGCCTGGACGTCGCGCGCTACCGGGCGTTCATCGCGATGAAGCTCGGATGCTCGATCGAGGACATCTCCGCCCTGCTGCTCGGCGGGCACGGCGACGACATGGTGCCCCTGCCTCGATTCACCTCCGTCCACGGGATCCCGGTGAGCCAGCTGCTCCCGGACAGCGACATCGTCGAGTGCGTCGAACGCGCCAAGGTCGGTGGTGGCGAGGTCGTGAAGCTGATGGGAACCAGCGCCTTCTACGCCCCGGCCAGCGGCTCGGTGCAGATGGCCGAGGCGATCATCAAGGACAAGAAGCGGATCCTGCCCTGCGCCGCCTTCTGCGAGAAGGAGTACGGCATCGACGGGTACTTCGTGGGGGTCCCCTGCATCCTCGGCGCCAACGGGGTCGAGCAGGTGGTGGAGATCGACCTCGACGCCGGGGAGAAGGCGTTGATGGACGAATCGGTCTCGCACGTGAAGGACCTGGTCAGGATCGTCACCGAGATGTTCCCCGACCTCGCCTGAGTCAGTCGTCCCCGATCCGCCCCCCGGCGTCCGGCGCCCCGTCAATCAGGTCGAGGAGCTGCCGGAGCTGCGACCTGGACTTCGGGTCCGACCACAGGATGTCGTACTCGAGACGGAAGTTGCAGCGGTGGAACCTGACGTTCTTGGTGAACACCGGCCCGTTGGTCAGGACCAGGGTGCAGCTGTCGAAGGCGCAATCGATGAAGGCGTGCCCCGCCAGGTGCATCGTCTGGCCGATGAAGTTCCGGTTCCGGTGGGTGCTGAAGTGCGATTCCGGTCGTTGGGGTTCCTGCATCCCCCGAGCCTACCCGCTCCCGGCGTGGATGAGGGGGATCAATGAGGGGGATCCACCCGGAATCCTGCCCGATTGGCCCGGGTCGTGTCGATAGACCAAGGTGCGTTTCCTCCGATCCATGCTCCCGACCGTGAGCGACTCGGGCTGGCCCTGGCTGCTGGCGGGGATCCTGCTGCTGGTCTGCGCGGGCGTCGTCCCCTCCGAGGAGCGACTGGCGAGGGAGCGGACCGCGGTCCTGGACCTGCACCGGGAGGTCTCGAACCTCCGGGAGGTCTCCGAGACCTACGGCCGGTTCCTGGCCGAGGTCGGCCGGGGCGAGCCCACGGTGGTCCGGCGCCTCGCCGCCGCCCAGCTCGGGGTTCTTCCACGGGGACACGAACCGCTGGTGATGCTCTCGGGCGTCGCCGATCCGCCGACCCGGTGGATCGAACGCGCCGCCCTGGACGGGAGCACCGAAGGTCCGGCGGTACCGGTCCCCGTCGACGACTCCTCGATGCTCGCCTCCCTGCTGCAGGGTCCCGGCCAGCTCTGGGTCTTCGGAACCTCCCTGCTGCTGGTCTTCGTCGGGCTGCTGCTCGGTCCGACCGATCGCGGTGCGGAGCCGGGCTCTTCCGCGACCCACTGAGCGCCCCCCCTGATCCCGGCTAGGCTCGTGCCTCGTGTCGAAGCTGACCCCTGATCCCGCTCGGATGAACGCCACGGCGGAGTCCGTGGTCGGGGATGACCGCCTCGCCATCGACCTCGTGCGCGGGGTGCACCCCCGGACCCTGCGGGCACTGCTCGATCGGTTCGGGACCGCCCGTGCCCTGCTTGATGCCGACGTCGACCTCATCATGGCCGGTTCAGGACGCTCCCGCACCTTCGCCTCGGGTCTTCGCCGGGCCCTGGGTGCGGCGGCCGACCGGGTCGAACTCGAGCGAAACCTCCTCGCGCGCCGCGGTGCGCGACTGGTCGGGCTCGGGGCCCCCGACTACCCGGCCCTGCTGGCCATGACCCCCGGGCCACCGCCGGTGCTCCGGGTTCGCGGCGGGCCGGGATCAGGGATCCCGACCTGCCCCGAGTGGTCGGTGGCGGTGGTGGGGTCCCGTCGCCCCACCGGGTATGGGCGACGGCAGGCTCGCCGCTTCGCGGCCGGACTGCTCGACCACGGGGTCCACCTGGTCTCGGGCGGTGCCCGCGGCATCGACGGGGAAGTGCACCGCTTCGCCGTCGATCGAGGGCGGGGGACCACCGCAGTGCTCGGGAGCGGGCTCGACCGTCCCTACCCACCCGAGCACTCGAGCCTCTTCGATGCCATCGTCGACTCGGGGGGCGTCGTGGTCAGCCAGTTCCCGATGGACACCCCGCCCCGACCCGCGAACTTCCCACGTCGGAACCTCACGGTGGCGGGTCTCGCCCTGGGCGTGCTGGTGGTGGAGGCCGCGGTTCGATCCGGGGCCCTGATCACCGCGCGTCTCGCGGTCGAGGAGCTGGGCCGGGAGTGCGGGGCGGTCCCCGGTCGGCTGGAGGATCGTCGGTCCGAGGGGTGCCATCGCATCATCGCCGAGGGGTGGGGGGGACTGGTCCGGACCCCGGCCGAGCTGGTGGAGATGATTTCCGGGAACTTTCTGGGGCACCGTGCCTTGCAGGTCCGATAGCTAGGGCGTTCCCGTTCCGAAATTCCGCTCGCTTGTCCGAAGGAGCCCTGCATTCCCGCCCCCCGGTTGCCGATGAAGTGAACCGAATTCATGAAGTGTCAGTAACGAATCCAGGGTCTGCATGATTCTCAAGGGTCAGCCATGTCTCGAATCGCCATCATCTCCGACGTCCACGGCAACGCGCTCGCCCTTCGAGCCGTCCTCGAGGACATCTCATGGTGCAGCGTGGACCGGGTCGTCTGCCTCGGCGACGTGGTCGGCTACGGCCCCGATCCGAGTGAATGCCTGTCCCTGGTCGAGGAGCACTGCGAGGTCTGCATCCGGGGCAACCACGAGGACGCGATCCTCGTGCCCGAGCAGGCGAGCGGATTCAACAACAAGGCGCGGGCCGCCCTCTCCTGGACCGCCTCCAGGCTCGAGCTCCCGGAACTGAACCAGATCCGATCGATGCCGACGTGGTACCACCTCGACTCCGACATCGTCTGCGTCCATGATTCACCCGTCCCCCAGGACGGCCACGGCTACATCCGTTCCCGTACGGACGCGACTCCGGTCCTGCATGCCATGGACCACCGCATCTGCCTGTTCGGTCACACCCACCTCCCGGCGATCTTCACCGTGGACCCCGCACGGCGGAACGTCCGGGCGACCAGGCTGCTGCCTCGGACGGGCGAGCTGGTCCGGTTGGACCGTGGCGGACGATACCTGCTCAATCCCGGCAGCGTCGGGCAGCCGAGGGACGGTGACTGGAGGGCGAGCTGGGGGCTGCTGGACCTCGAGGCGATGAACTTCAGCACCCATCGCAGCGCCTACGAGGTCTCCAGCGTCCGACACGCGATCGCCTGCGCGGGCCTTCCCTCCTCGCTCGGCGAGCGGCTGCTTATCGGGGCCTGAACGACTCGCGTCCCCCGCATGGACCGGCTGGGACGTCTGCGCCGCCCCGTACTCCGGCAATCCGACCCGCTTGCCCGCTTGCGGCCTGCACCCGCTGATCCGATTCATACGCTGTTCCCGGCGAGCGTTCCGGGGTCGATCGTCTCGAACGGTTCGCTTCCGTGCACTCGCGGAAGCCGGTCCCCGGGGGAGCTTCCCGTGCATGGTCTTCATTCACACCTGGGTTCGCTGGTCGTCTCCCTGTGCCGGGCCGGGGCGCTCCTCGCCCTGCTGCAGCTGGTGGCCTGGGTCGCGAACTTCGCGGAGCGCGCCGGCAGCGACGAAGCTGCCGCCCCCGACCGAACGGTCGCGGGCATCGCCTACCTGCATGCGGTGGGGGAGCCGGGGCTCGACGCGATCCTGGGGCTGGACGTTCCCGCGACCGGTGTTCGGGAGGCATCGTCCACGGTCCTCATCCGATTCGCCAGGGAGTTCGGTCGCGTCATGTTCTGGGGGGTGGTGCTGCTGCTGCTGCCGCTCGGGTTGGTGCTGGGGGTCGGCGCCCCCTTCCTGCTCCCCCGCGGGGAGGCGCAGCGGATGCTCTTCGGCACGGTCGCCCTGCTGGGGGTGCTTCCCCTCGTCCGGTCTGAAACCATGCCCACCCCCTGGCGGGCGGGTGCGCTGCCCGCGATGCCCGAGTCCCTGCTCGCGGGGGCCGCGGTCCCGTTGGTCGCCCTGATCCTCCTCGCCTCCGCCTCGGTGCTCTTCGACCTGCGGCGTCACCGGGATCCCGATCCCCCGAGGGACCACGGTCCCGCGGGCGGGCTCTCCTCCAGCGACGTCCGCGCGATCATCCGGCGCGGGGAGCCGTCCCGGGTCAGGTCCAGCCGATCGCGTAGAACAGTGCGGTGAATCCGAGGTCGCAGAAGATCACGACCACGATGGTCTGCACCACCGTCTGGGTGGTGGCCTGCCCCACCCCCGCGGCTCCGCCACTGACCTTCAGGCCGTTGCGGCAGGCGATCAGGCCCAGGATGAGCCCGAAGACCGCGGCCTTGATCAACCCGGTCATGAAGTCGCCGACCACCAGCTGGGACAGGGTGTTGTCCTTGTAGACCTCGAACGGGATGTCGAGGAACACCACTCCCACGAATCCCCCCGCGAACACGGCGCAGAGGTCACCGAGCACGGTCAGGAGCACCAGGCTGACGGCGGTGGCGATCAGCCTGGGGATCACCAGGAAGCGGATCGGATTCAGCGCCATCGACTCCAGGGCCTCGATCTCCTCGTTGACGACCATGGTGCCGATCTCCGCCGCGATCGAGGCTCCCGCGAAGCCGGTCAGGACCACCGCCGCGATCAGGGGGCCCAGTTCGCGGAGCACCGCGACGCCCACCAGGTTCGCGACCTTGTCCACCTGGCCGAACTGCTGCAGGCTCGGTGCGGTCTGGAGTGCGAGGATGAATCCGATGCAGCCGCTGACCAGGGAGACGATCGCGATCGACTTGACCCCCACCCGGACCATCTGGGAGACGATCGCGCTCCGGCCGATGCGGATCTTCCTCAGGACGATCGCGCGATAGAGCCACTTCAGTGCGTCCAGCAGCAGCCACACCAGGCTGCCCAGGTACTCGTTGATCTCGTTCCAGGCCCTGCCGGTGCCGATCACGATCTTCTGGATGGGACGAAGCGCTTCCACGGATTCAGAGTTCCTTGGCGGCCGTCAGGTCCTCGGCGATCTTGAAGACGGTATCCAGCCTCGCGATCTCGAAGATGGACTTGACCCGGTCCTGCATCCCGGCGAGGACCAGGGTCGCGCCGGCCTGGTTCGCCAGCTGCATCCCCTCGACCAGGGTGGCCACCCCGGAGGAGTCCATGTAGGGGACCTCGCTCAGGTCGATGACCAGCCTGGCGGGTGGATCGGAGAACACCTCCGCGATCCTGGCCCGCAGCTCGGGAGCGCCGCTGAGGTCGACGTCCCCCGACGGCTTGAGGACCGTCGTGCCATCCGAGTTCTCGATCGTGATCGGGAGGTTCTCTTCCGCTGTCATCGCTTGACCACCTGTCTAGGTTTCCTGCGTCGAGGAAGGGAGGCTGGAGCCGTCCGGCCTCCCAGGATTCACGTACTTCTCCATTATGACCCGCATGCCCTGCGACTGCTGGCGCTTCTCGAACCGGCAGTCGTCCATGATCTCCCGCATGATATGGACTCCCAGGCCTCCCGGTCGGACGTCCTCGAGGTCGCGGCCCTGGATCAGCTCGGGGTCGACCTGCTCCGCCTCGTCCTCGATCATGATCCGGATGCCCTTGGCCTCGCCCTGCAGGACCCAGATCGACATGTGGATCGGTTCCTCCTCGCGGTGCTCGTACCCGTGGCGGATGATGTTGGCCAGCGCCTCGTCGATCGCCAGCGCGATGTGGCCGCAGGCATTCTCGTCGAACCCGACCCGCTGGGTGAGGCTGAGGACCATGCCGCGGACGCTGGAGAGCAGCCGTGGCTTGCTGCGAAGCTGGATGGTCAGGTCTGGAGGGGTCTCGCTCATCCCTTCGCGTCCTCCCCGGGGGAGGGCGATCCGGTCTGGGCAGGGGGGACGACCCGTATTCGGTCGGATCCGTTGCTGGTCAGGGCGTACTCGCGCCACTCGAGCACCGACCTGAATCGAACCTCGGGGGGATCGAAGAACCGGTAGCCGAAGTCCTTTCCGGTCAGCTGGATCAGCCCGTTGATGGCCATGAACCGCACCATCGAGTCATCCGCGAGCAGGAGCGAGACCATCTGCTTGAGGTCCGACCGCTGGAGGACCCCGTCCGACTCCGCGGCCTCGACGGTGACCTTGATCGCATGGGTGCGTGCTGCCGGAGCCGGCGAGTCGAAGCCGCCCCGGGTGATCGAGGGCGCGGTGCAGGATGACGCGGCGACCAGCCCGCCGAGGCAGGCCGTCGACAGCAGGAGGCGTCGGATGATCGGTGCGGTCGGCCTCATTCGACTCGTAGGATACCGCGAGCGACGGTGCTTCGCCCCATTTTGGCCAATTCAGACGCCCGTTCGACCGCCCTGATGCGCCCCCACGGGTATTCTGGTCGCCAGTTCGTCTTCCTCATTCCCCCAGACTGGAACCAGGCCATCACTCCCCCCGACGAAACGATCCTGATCCTCGATTTCGGCAGCCAGTACGCCCAGTTGATCGCACGCAGGGTTCGCGAGGCGGGAGCCTTCAGCCTGCTGGTGGCTCCCGACACGCCGCTCGAGACCCTCCGTTCGCTGTCGCCGAAGGGCATCATCCTCTCCGGCGGTCCGTCGAGCGTCGGGGCCCAGGGGGCGCCACGCTGCGAGCCCGGACTGTTCGAACTCGGGGTCCCGGTGCTGGGCATCTGCTACGGGATGCAGCTCGGCTGTGAACTGCTCGGTGGCGTGGTCGAGCCCGCCCCCGCCCGCGAATACGGCCGCGCCCGCCTCGAGATCAGCGTCCGGGACGGACTGCTGGAGGGCATTCCCTCCCTCACCTCGGTCTGGATGAGCCACGGCGACCAGGTGACCGGGCTCGGCGGTGACTTCGTGCCCCTCGCCTCCACCGAAACCTGCCCCTTCGCCGCGGTCCGCCACGCCTCCCGGGAGTTCTACGGCGTTCAGTTCCATCCCGAGGTCACGCACACCCCGCACGGGGTCGACATCCTGCGGAACTTCCTGTTCGGCATCTGCGGCTGCTCCGGGTCGTGGAAGATGAGCGAGTTCATGCAGTCGGCCTGCGAGGACATCCGGCAGCAGGTGGGTGACCATCGGGTCATCTGCGGCCTCTCGGGCGGGGTCGACTCCTCGGTCGTCGCGGCGCTGCTCGCCCGCGCCATCGGGAACCAGCTCACCTGCATCTTCGTGGACAACGGCCTGCTCCGTAAGAACGAGCGCGAACTGGTGGAGCGGACCTTCCGGGACCACTTCGACGTCGACCTCCACGTGGTCGATGCCGCGGACCAGTTCCTGAGCGACCTGGAGGGGGTCACCGACCCCCAGGAGAAGCGTCGACTGATCGGGCACCGGTTCATCGACGTCTTCAAGGAGACCGCGGACTCGGTGGGCGAGGAGGTCCGCTTCCTGGCCCAGGGGACCCTCTACCCCGACGTGATCGAGAGCGGGAAGTCGCTGGCGGGGACCGCCGCGAACATCAAGCTCCACCACAACGTGGGGGGACTGCCCGAGGAGCTGGGCTTCGAGCTGGTGGAGCCGCTGCGGGACCTCTTCAAGGACGAGGTCCGGAGCCTCGGCGAGGTGCTGGGGCTCCCCCCGGCCATCGTCTGGCGCCATCCGTTCCCCGGCCCCGGCCTCGCGGTCCGGGTCCTCGGTGACATCACCCCGGACCGACTCGACCTGCTTCGCGACTGCGACGAGATCCTCCTCGAGGAGATCGTCGCCAACGAGCTCTATCGGTCCACCAACCAGGTGTTCGCGGTGCTGCTCCCGGTTCGTTCCGTGGGGGTCATGGGGGACGGTCGAACCTACGACTCGGTGGTCGCGGTCCGGGCGGTCGAGACCCAGGACTTCATGACCGCGGACTGGGCCCGGATCCCCTACGACGTGCTGGCCTCGATCTCGAACCGCATCATCAACGAGGTCAGTGGCGTGAACCGGGTGGTCTACGACATCTCCTCGAAGCCGCCCGCGACCATCGAGTGGGAATAGGGCCGACGGCGGACGCCTCCCGCCTCATTCCCGGCTGAACACGCTGCGGGCGAGCATCAGCTCGAGGGTCTGGCAGATGAGGTCGATCTCGTCCTCGCGCAGGTCCTCGTGGAACGGCAGGCAGATCGAACGAATCATCGCACGCTCCGCCACCGGGCAGGGCCCGCCCCCGACCGGGGCGGGGTAGTTGGTGACCGAGGCCACCTCCAGCACCGAACTGGTCGCGATCTCGTGCCGCCCCATCCCCTTGATGATCTCGTCGCGATCCTGATCCGAGAATCGGTCGCTGAGTCGCACCAGCATGTGGCACCAGCCCATCTTCACCGAGGCGGGGGGGGACTGGAGCATGAGGTCCGAGTGGCCACCCAGTCTTCGTATGTAGAGCCCGGCGAGCTCCTCGCGTCGCTCGATCACCTGGTCGAGCCTGCCCAGTCGGCTCATGCCGACCGCGGCCCGGATGTCGTCGAAGGGTGCGTCCATGCCCGAGGACATCGAGCTCAGCCGGCCCCCGGGACCGACCGCCCGGCTCTCCGAGCGGATCGCCCTCGCGGCCCGCTCCAGGTGGTCGTCGTGGGTCAGGATGAGCCCCCCGGTGCCGGTGCAGATCGGACTCGTGGCGCCGAGGTCGAGCACCGCCACCCGGCCGAACTGGCCAAGGGGCTCACCGGCGATTCGCGCACCGATCGCCGAGCCCACCAGTTCCAGCAGGGGGAACTCGCTGCGGGTCGCGAGGGTGGCGAGCTTCTGCATCCCGTCGGGGCAGCCGAGCGCCGCGCTGCCGACGATCATCCGGGTCCGGTCGGTGATCACGGATTCCGCTTCCTCGACCCGCATGCAGAGGGTCAGAGGGTCGACGTCGACCGCGACCACCTCGGCCCCCAGCCTGCGGGCCGCGGAGGCGGCGCCCCGAGCCCCGATGGCGGGGACGATGACCTGGTCCCCGGCCTGCAGCCCGAAGGCCGCCATGGCCACCTCGATCGCGGTCCCCAGCGATCCGGTGCTGATGCAGTGGGGGCGATTCATCAGGGCCGCCATCGTCTGCTCGAACGCGTCCACCGTCGCCCCGACCCGGGCGCTGCGGAGCAGGCTTGCGATCGCCTCGACCTCCTCGCGCGAGATGTTCAGGCTGGTCAGTGGGATCTCTTCGCTCACCGTGGGTTCTCCAGGACCAGGCGGTCCGAGGGCGGCGGGGCCGCCTCAGGCATCGCTCATGATCTCCATCATCGCCTTGTCGACCTGGTCGTTCCGCTTCAGCCACAACCAGCCGGCGATCGAGCGGACGGTCGGATCGATCCGCCCGCCACCCGTGGTGATCAGGGTCAGCTCCTCGAGCTCCTGTTCGTCCAGGGGTTCGTCGGACTTCGCCTTGACCAGCAGGACGAGCGATCGAATGGTGCGATCCCTCTCGTCCTTGAAGAGCGAAGCGTACTCGACGCTCCGGGGGGATCCGGACTCCAGGATCGCGGTGAGCAGGATCTCCTTGAGCAGCTGCTGGCCTTCGGCCTGCGAGATCTCCCAGATCACCCGCTCCAGCTCCTCGCTCCCCCGCTCGGAGAGATTCCGGTAGAGCCTGCCCATCAGGGGCTGCAACCGGACGTCCGTGAGGGCGGAACGCATGATCATGAGCCAGATCCGCTCCGCGGCCTCCCTGTCCTGGAGGTTGTCGGCCACCCCGAGCGCGGCCTGGATGGAGAGCGGGTGCCTGATCCTCATCAGCTCGACCACCGCCTCGCTCGCCTGCGTCTCGTCCGCGAGTCCCCGTCCGGCCATGGCGATCCTCTGGTTGAGCTGCCGCTCGTCGGAGATGCCGGACCAGTCCTCGCTGACGATGCCGCGTTCGATCGCGGCCACCCCGAGACGGGAACGGTCCCCGGAGCTGTTCGCCAGCCTGGTCGCCTCGATCCAGATTCTGATCCCATCCGGGCACTTGCAGCCGAGTGCGGAGTCGATGGCGGCGAGTCGCAGGCTTCGCGACATCTCGGGATCGTTGGCGACCGCTCGCAACACCGCGAGCGCGCCGGGCATCGGGTGCCAGGAGGCGATGTCGATGAGGGCCCCGGAGACCAGGATCCGTTCGGATACCGAGAGCCCCCGGTACTGCTCGATCTCCCGTTCCAGTTCGTCGGTCCGGCCCGTGAGGTCGTTGTTCAGGACCGCGGCCACCATGCGGGTGACCCGATCCTCGGATTCCAGCAGCCCCTCCAGCCGTCCGGTGTCCGGTTCCAGGCCGAGCTTCACCCCCATGATGATCAGCATGGTCTGCTCGACCTCGGTCAGGTTGGGGAACTCGCCCATGGTCTTCACCAGGTCCTCGTCGTAGAGATCCAGGCTGATCGCCGCCATCAGGGTGAGGCTGCGTTGCTTCTCCTCCATCTGCTGGAGCAGGAACGGGTCGACGGAGGTCTCCCCGAGTTCGGCGAGGGCGAGGACCGCATCGATCTGCAGGGTGGGTTCGTTCGAGGAGAACATCGACTGGAAGAGGGGGCGCAGCTCGGGGTCGCCGAGTCCCCGGAGCGCGAGGAGGATGTTGTGGTTGCGACCGTCGCTGCGCACCTTCAGGCCACGAGCCAGGCTCGCCACCGAGGAATCGTAGGGGTCGATCTCGATGTAGTTGCCCTGTGACAGGGCACGGTCACCCGTGCCCGCCAGGGCAAGCATCCCCAACAGCCCCATCTTGAGGCCCAGCATCCGCCTGGTACGCATGTCGCGAGTGTACACGACTCACTGCGCGCCGTTGTCCACTATCTCCGGGATGAGGACTTGAGAATGTCGTACTTGAGTTGTTCCACAAGTTCCCGGAGGGTGACGTTGTCGCCGCTCTGCAACGGCAGGGGAGTGCCCCGGGCCGGCTCCCCACCTTCCGGCGCATCCGCCTGCTCGAGGTCCCGCTCGATCCTTCGGGCCGCGGTGTGGACCGTCGAGTGGTTCTCCCGGCCCAGTCCCCGTGCGATCTCGGGGAAGCTCAAGGTGGTGAGCTCCCGGGCGAGGTGCACCACGAGGCTGCGGGCCAGGACCACCCGGCGGTGGCGTCCGCGGCCCAGCAGTTCGTCCGGCTCGATCCCCAACCGCTCGCAGACCGAACCGATGATCTCCCCCAGCCTCACCGGGGTCCGGGTCCCGGAGGACAGGTCGCCCTCGAACATCTGCTCCACCATGATCGCCCCGACCGCTCCCGCGCGATCCCCGTCGAGTCGCCGGAGGGCGGAGAGCTTGGTGAGTGCTCCGCCGAGCTCCCGGACGGAGCCGGTGAAGCGACCGGACAGCAGCCGGGAGGCGGATTCCGTGAGCTCGAGGTCGTGGTCCCGGGCGATCCGCCTGACCAGCTCCTCCCGCATCGGGGGATCGGGCCGTCCGATCCGGACCACCATCCCCGAGAGGAACCGGCTGGTCAGCGAGGCGCTGAACCGACCGATCTGCCGCGGATGCTCGTCGGAGGCCAGGAGGATGCACGCTCCGCCCAGGCCGATCGCATCGAGGGTGTGCAGGAACTCGTTCTGGGTCGCGGTCTTGTTGCTGAGGAAGTGGATGTCGTCGATCGCGAGCAGGTCCAGCTGCCTCATCCGGGTCCGGAATCCGTCGATCTTGCCGGTTCGTACCGCCGCGATGTACTCGTTGGTGAACTCCTCGCCGGTGACGTACCGCACCCGACGCCGCATCACGGGGTTGTCGATCGCCTCCTGGCGCTTCTCCACCACGCCCTGCAGCAGGTGCGTCTTCCCCACCCCGCACTCGCCGTGGATGAAGAGCATGGTGGGGCTGCCCTCCACCTCCTCGCCGATCGACTGCGCCGCCTCGAAGGCCAGTCGGTTCGAGCTGCCGATCACGAATTCGTTGAGCCGGCGCAGCTGCTGTCGTCGTCCCAGCCGTCCCCTGGCCCCGCCGCCTCGACCACCCCGCCGGTCACCACCCTTCGTCGACTTGGCACGCGGACCGCGCTGGGCCGCCTCGTCCGACCCCCCCCGGTCGCCGTCGTTGCTTCCGGGACCGAAGCTCTCCGGGGACACGTGGAGTTCGATGGTCCCGTTCTCGCCGATCGTCTCCCGGGCCACCGCCTCGAGGTCCTGTCGGAAGTGGCGCTTGATCCAGTCCGCCACGAACTGGCTCTCCGCGGCGACGTCCAGTCGATCCTTCTGGATGGTCAGACGGGTGGTGTGGTCGAACCACATCCCGTATCGGTGCTGTCCGATGCGATCGGCGAGCCGGTCGGTCACCCGCGGGTCGTGGCGATCCCGGCCGTTGGCGGCGTCGCGGCTTCGCGTGCGGTCGCCGGCGGTCGTGCGTGCGGGGCTCGTGCTGGGAGTGGTGGGGGTCTTCTTCGGGGACTGCTTGGGAGTCTGCTTGGTGCTGCGCGGCATGTGGTGTCTCGATCGGCGGGTGAGGGTGGCGTACAGTCCTTCGGGAGCTCCTGGGAGCGCCCGTCCTTCTCGCAAGAACGTCCAGGCCTCCGCCGGTCCCGAGGGGGGGCGGCGACCTGGTGCACTTCACGTCGAGTCCGTCCGAGGGGAGCCGCGAGCCGTCCCGATCAGGGGTGCGGGTCGCCGAGAGGCCCTCGAGCACGGGCCCCGGAGGCCGCGTCGTGGTCGTCTCGTCGCTCGTTCCGCCCGCGAGCACGTAGGCGGGCGGTCCGAGGGAGGCTGCTGGCCCGGGGTGTCTCGTCTTCTTGCCTGATCCCGCAGTTCACCGATTCGCGGACTCGTTCAAGCAGGCCATGACCAGTGTCGTTCGAGGCGGGAGGGCCCGCGATGGCAAGGGGATAGCCGGATCCGGAGCTGCGCTCCGTCTCCCGTCGCCGCGGTGCGACGCCTTGCTCACTGCGTTGCTTTCATCCGGCTCGGTCCGGGGTCCGGTCTCGACCGGTCCGGGGTTGGTCCTGGTTTGCTGGAACGAGTGCCGTGGACTGCGTGATCGAAGCATCCCGATCGACCCTTGCCACTGTTCCACATCCGTATGGAACAGGTCCAAATGTAGCGCATGCCGGCGATCATGCAAGGACCATGTCGGCAACTGCGCGCCGATGGATGCTGGAAACCACTTGTTTCGTAGGCATTTGGTCGATTGGTTTTCCTTTTCTCCACCACCCGGCGACCGATTGTCCATGCCGTGTGGAAAAGCGGGGGGGACTTGACAAATGTCCCGGGCCATCTAACGCGGGGCGGTCCCTTCCCCTCCCCTCGCTCCCCGTTGCTTCGATCAGTCGAGCTTGCGCACGAAGGCATGCCTCCGGATGGTGTCGTTGAACCCGGCGCCCCGATACATGTCGAGGGCCGGGGCGTTCGACTCGTCGACCGCGAGAACCACTTTTTTCACAGTGTTTTCAGCGATCACCGAGAGGGATCGCGCAAGGAGCATGCGTCCCAGTCCACGACCCCTTGCCTCCGGGACGATGCCCAGGTAGACGAGCTCGGCGGTGCGGTCGGTCTTGGACTCGTTGACCAGGCAGACCCCGACCGGTTTGCCGTCCTCGAGCAGGATCGTCCACCAGTCCGGGCGAAAGATTCCCGAGTGCTTGTGCCCCTCCAGGATGTCCGACTCGCCGCGCATTCCGACCAGCCCGGGGCAGTCGAGGGTGTCCACGTAGGTGCGGGCGAGGAGCTTGCCGATCTGCGATTCGTCCTCTTCCCGATACGCACGCGTGCTGCAGCCCCCGGGCAGTTCGACCGGCCGGCGCTCGCGGCGCCCGAGGGTGGCTTCCATGTACTTCAGGATCGCGATCCTCCGGAGCCCGGCCCGTTCGAGGGCCTGCATCTCCAGCAGCTCCTCCGGCGTCACGAGTGCCTGGGCCAGGCAGGTTCCCGCCCCCGCCAGGCCCCGGAAGGCGTGCTGGATCACCTCCGCACCGAGTTCCACGCCCTCGCGGTTCCCGGGTGGGCTGAGGAACAGCATCGCGGTCCGTCCCGGCGTCATCGACGCCAGGACCGTGCTGCGGATCGCCCCCAGCTCGTCGAACGCGCACCAGACGTGGTCCAGGCTCATCCCGGTGTCGCGTGCGAAGCGGAGGAAGCGTTCCGCCCGGGCGCGATCCGAGCCCAGGAGCTTCTGGATGGCGGCCATCCGCCGGGTGGGGCCGGGCTTCAGGATGCGGAAGCCGCCGGCCGCCGGCGCGGGCGATCGGCCGGGTTCGTCTCGGCTCATGACCCGTCCTCCCCGCTCGATAACCCGTGATTTGATGCCGCCGGCACCCGCAATCGCCCGAAGAGATCGATATCATGGACCTCCCGGCCACCCGAGGTGGTCGAGGCCTTCACCGCTCCCGGGACATTCGTCCCGTCCAGGTCCTTGAGAGAGGCAGTGTTCGTCATGAACCACATGATTGAGTCGTTTGCAGGGACAGGCAAGTCGGAACCCGGCCGGAGTTCCAGACGCCGGTCCGTCTGGGTCTCCGGGCTTCTGGTCCTGCTCTGCGGACTCGCCGGGTCGTTCCCCGGCTCCGGCTCCGCCCACGCGGGCGCCCAGGCCGCACCACGGATCTGGACCCTCGAGTTCAAGCCAGGGCCCCTGAAGATGTACGTGGACCCGATCGACGGCAAGCACTACCACTACTTCACCTACCGTGTCATCAACCTCACCGAGGGTGATCGGATGTTCGCCCCGACCCTGGAGCTCTTCACCGACAAGGGGCGACTGCTCGCCTCCGGCAAGGGGGTCTCCACCCAGGTCTCGAGGCGCCTCATGGGCTACCTCGACGATCCCCTGCTCGAGAACGAGCACCAGATCATCGGCGACCTCAAGCAGGGCAAGGAACACGCCAAGGACGGGCTGGTGGCCTGGGAGGCGGTGGACCTGGACTCGAACCAGATCACGATCTTCGTCACCGGCCTGAGCAACGGCATCAACCGGGTCCCGCACCCGGTCACCGGGGAGGACGTCCTGCTGCGGAAGACACTCCGCCTGGACTACTCCATTCCCGGCAACCTCACCGACAGTGCCAAGGACGACGCGACCCTCGATCCACCTTCCGACATGGAGCGTGCGATCAACCTGCACGCGAAGATCCCCAACGGGATCTGGATCTGGCGCTGATCCACCATCCGAGCCGGGGCCTCCCGCATGGCCTCTGGCGCCCTCCAGGGCGGGTTCGAGGCCCTGATTCCCCCATTTGCCGGGTCGGCCCGACGAATTCCCGGTATACTCCCCGACTCGCCCCATCCGGGGCCCATCCCGTCACGCTTTCGGAGTGATCAGACATGGCACACAAGAAGGGCCAGGGTTCTTCCAAGAACGGCCGCGACTCCAACCCTCAGTTCCGGGGAGTCAAGCTCTATGGCGGTCAGCACGCCAAGGCGGGCTCGATCATCATCCGACAGTGCGGTACCTCCTTCAAGGCCGGGTACCAGGTCCTCCGAGGTCGAGACGACACCCTCATGGCACTGGTTCCCGGAACGGTCCGCTTTCGCGGTCGCTTCGTGGACGTGATCCCCGAGGACGAGGCCATCCAGCAGTACGAGGTCGTGGATCGTCCGAATCCTCGCCGCAAGCCGGCCTGAGGGTCCGACCGGACCACCTCGCGTGCTGGACGCCGTGACTCGTGCGGACCCCCGTGGTCCGATCCTCCCGGGAGCCGGTGATGCTGGTCGACCATGCCACAATTCGAGTGCGTTCGGGGCGTGGTGGCGATGGCTCCAACAGCCTGCATCGAGAGAAGTTCGTGCCGAAGGGCGGGCCCGACGGGGGGGACGGCGGCAAGGGCGGTGACGTGATCCTGGTCGGAGATCCCCACCTGGACACCCTCGCCGGCTTCGTGCGCCGGCGCCTGCTCGCGGCCGAGGACGGCGAACCCGGGCGGAAGAACGAATGCTACGGACGAGCGGGGGAGGACCTCCTCGTGCCCCTGCCCCTCGGCTGCCAGGTCTTCGACGAGGACGACGGGGCCCTGGTCGTGGACCTCACCGAGCCCGGCCAGCGCTTCGCGATCGCCCGGGGAGGTCGTGGCGGTCGCGGCAACGTGCACTTCGCCACCCCCACCCACCAGACCCCCCGGGAATTCGAGACCGGGGGGGAACCGGTGGAGCGCTCGCTCCGGCTCGAGCTCAAGCTCATCGCCGACGTGGGCCTGGTCGGGCTTCCGAACGCCGGCAAGTCGACGATGCTCTCCCGCATCTCCAAGGCCCGACCCAAGGTGGCCGACTACCCCTTCACCACGCTCGGTCCGCAGCTCGGGATGATCGACCTGCCCGGCGAGCGACGGATCGTGGTCGCCGACCTCCCGGGACTCATCGAAGGGGCCGCGGACGGGGCGGGGCTGGGACACGACTTCCTGCGTCACGTCGAGCGCACCACCCTGCTGCTGCACCTGCTCGACGCGGTGCCTCCCGACGGGTCCGACCCGGCCGAGAACTACCATCGGATCCGGCACGAGCTGGCGAGCTTCAGTCCGGTCCTCGCCGAGAAGCCCGAGCTCATCGCCCTCAACAAGATCGACCTCGTCCCCGACGGGGAGCGGGATCGATTCGTGGAACGGATCGCCGGGGCGGTCGGCTGCCCGAAGGGGTCGCGTCCGCTCGTGGTCTCCGGCGCCAGCGGGGAGGGCGTTCGGACGCTGCTGGAATCCTGCTGGAGCCGGCTCGCGGAATTCCGCACGGGCACCTCGGCCGCGCGCGAACGTTCGTGGGGGGGGATCGACCGGTGACCGCCGCGCCGCGCCGTGGATGTCTGCGCCGGCTCATCACCGGTGGGGGGGTGCTCGCCCTGCTGCTGGGGGTGGGCTACCTCGTGCTGGCATTCTGGTGGATCCGGGTCGAGCGCGGTCCCCAGCAGGACTTCCTCGTGGAACTCAACCAGCCCCTCATCGACTCCGCCGTCGATCGCGGGGCCTGGCCCGCCCTCAAGCCGGCCCTGGAGGCGCTGGGGCTCCCGGGACGCCGCGCCTTCCCGGAGGAACTCCAGTCGGCGGTCATGGACCTTGATCCCGACGAGCAGGCGAACTGGCTTCGCGATCGTGAACCGGTCCTCGCCCGGATCCGGGAGGCCGTCGGTCGACCGGTGCTGGGGCTGCCCCATGCCTTCGCACTGCCGTCGCCCGAGGACCGGTGGCTGTTGCTCACCCCGGGTGAACTGCTCGAGGTGGAGGCCGCGGACCCCGATTCGCGGGCCGCGGCGGCGGAACCGCCGTTCCTGCTCGAACTCTCGCCTCGTTACGTGGGGACCTTCCGGGCCCTCGCGCGGCTGCTCGAGGTCGCGGGTCGCGCGGCCCTCGAGGCCGGTCACCCCGAACGCGCCCTCGACGACGTGCTGGCGATCCTCGACCTCTCCCGGCTCTGCCTGCAGGACCCGCTGATGATCTCCCAGCTGGGCGGGCTCGCCATCCGAGCCCTGGCCGAGCAGTGCCTGCTCGACCTGCTGGCCGATCCCCGCGCGGCCAGCGACGAACGACTCCTCGATCGGATCTCGGAGGCCTTCCTCGCCCCCGGCAGCGCGGGCGCCCTGCCATCCTTCGAGGGGGAGCGGTTGATCCTCCTCGACGTCCTGCAGCGGTTCTACTCCGATGACGGGTCCGGGGACGGCGTGCCACTCTTCTCCCCGTCCGTGCTGTCGACGTTCACGGGAACCGACTCCGGTTCGGTCCCGGGGGCCGGCCTCGGCGAGTGGCTGCTGCGACCGATCATGATCAAGGTGGTCGGGACCCGTCGCGAGGTGCTGGAGACCTACGACGACTTCATCGCCGAGTCGGAACGATTGATGGAGGTCGACTTCTGGTCGGCCGACTGGAGCACCCTGGACGCCATGCAGGAGGAACTGCGCGGCGTCCGTCCCCTGAGGCTCTTCCCGCTCGGCCTGCTGCTCTTCAGTCCAGAGGCCATGATCACGCACGGCATGACGGTGCGCTTCACCCACCAGCTGGTCGAGACCGTCGTCGCCCTCCTGCGGTACCGCCTCCGGGACGGGGCGTGGCCCCGGGACCTTGAGGAGCTGGTGCCCGGGCTGCTTCCCGCCCTGCCGCGCGACCCCTGGACCGGGGCTCCACTGGGGTACGGGCTCCGCAACGGGGTGCCCGAGCTCTGGTCGGTCGGCCCGGACCGCGTCGACGATGGGGGGACGTTCGCCGAGTCCCGAACCCCGTTCTTCCTGGGTCGCAAGGTGCCGGCGCGCAAGCTGGCGGCGGGGCGGGACCACCTGCTCTGGCGGGGGTTCGAGTCCGTCGAGGGCGGGCCTCAGTCTCCGTGACGCTGCCGCAACCGGGGTGAGAGCCTCAGCAGCAGCTGCACCCGCTCGAACTCGTCGATCCAGTCCTGCAGGGTCGCGCGAAGCTCGTCCTCGGGCTGCTCCGCGCCGGGCAGCTGGCAGGACGCACCGGTCTGCCGGGCCGCCAGGGCCCGGTAGCGGGACAGGGTCCGGTCCCCGAGGTAGCCGACCAGTTCGAAGTCCTCCGAGCAGAAGATGACGGTCGGAACCCGAAGTCCGGCGTTGATCGCGAAGGCCTCCGCGAGGTCGCGATGCTCGTCGCGATCGAGCCAGCTGAGCCGGATCAGGTCGCTGGCGTCCGCGATCCTCGCGAACATCGGTCCCTGGGCCACGCAGTCCCCGCACCAGATCCCCGAGAGGCAGAGCACGTTCATGGTCCGGGTGAAGCCCCCGACCAGGGCGGCCTGCGCGGGGTCCAGCGCGACCTGTTCGTGGATCTCAGCCCAGCTGGCGGCCCGTCCGGGGTCGTCCTCGAGGTAGGTCTCGTAGTCGTCGCCGGCCTCGTGCTTCCGGCGAAGGAATTCCGGGTCGTTCGTCATCGGCTCGGCCTTTCCGGGCTGCCGCCCTCGTGGTCCGGGGTAGGTGGTGACCGGATGATACGCCGCCTTCGGGGCCCGGTCCGCCCCGATCGCCGTCAGAGACGCTTGGAGAGCCTGCTGGTGACCATCCCGATGCTCAGGCCCTGGATGACCACGGACATCACCACGATGATGAAGGTGGCGAGGAGGAAGTCCGCCCGCAGGGTCTCGTTGTCCTTGCCTTCGCTGGGGAGGCTCAACGCCAGCGCGAAGGACACGCCGCCCCGCATCCCGGCCCAGGTCATCAGCATCAGGCCGGTGTGGTTGATCTTGAGCATCCGCTCGCTGCCGAGGCTCGCCATCCACGGGATCAGGAGGCTCGCGTAGCGCGCGAAGATCACCACCGGGAAGCAGATCGCGGTGGCCGCCGCGACCTGGAGGTTCCACTTGACCACCAGCAGCTCCAGGCCGATCAGCGCGAAGAACAGCGGGTTCACCACGCTCTCGACCGACTTCCAGAACTCGTGGATCGGGAGGTCCTTGGAGCCGGAGTAGTCCGCCCGCCGCTGTCCGAAGACGATGCCCGCCACCGTCACCGCGACCGCGTTGGACATCCCCAGTGCGTCCGCGAGGCCGCCGGTCCCCAGGGCGATCCCGATGGTGAGCAGGACCCTCAGCCCCTTCTTGTCGGTGGTGTTGACGAGGTAGGCGCCGAACAGACCGGTCAGGAGTCCGAGCAGCACCGCGCCCCCGGCGATCCACACGAACTCGAGGGTGATGGTCGAGAGCTTGAGCCCCGCGGCGCCGCTCGCTTCGGAACCCAGCCTGCCGGCGGAGGCGGCCATGGCCGCGTCGTGCTGGATGAGCTGCAGCAGCAGCAGGAAGACCACGATCGCGGTGGCGTCGTTGAACAGCGACTCCCCGGAGATGTAGGCCTTGATCGCCCCCTTGACCTTCAGCCGGCGGAGGATGCTCATCACCGCCACCGGGTCGGTGGGGGCGATCACCGCCGCGAAGAGCAGGGCGACGACCAGTCGCACGCTCATGTCCCAGTCCGCGGGGGTCACCGTGTTCAGCCAGTTGAGCACCCCCCAGAGCGCGAACCCCGTGATCAGGATCGAGATCCCCGTCCCCAGGGTCGCCGCGTAGGTGATCGACCAGCGGTACCGGCGGACCAGCTTCGAATCCAGCTGCATCGCCCCCGCGAAGAGCAGCAGGCCCAGCAGCAGGCTGAGCACGATGTCGCTGCTGTACCGGGTGAGCAGCCCCTTCAGCCAGTCGACCTCGACGATCCCCAGGCTGCCGAGGGCGATCAGCACCAGCGCGAAGACCAGTCCGGCGATCATGATCCCCACCGCGCTGGGCAGCTTGAGGAACCGTGCGTTCACGTAGGCGGCCAGCGCCACCATGCCCACGAAGAGCGAGACGATGCTGAAGACGTTGAACCGGTCGGGACCGGTGGGCAGCACCGCGCTGAGTTCCTTGTCCCCCTTGATCAGGTTGACCGCCTCCGGATCGGTCTGGGAGACGAGGCTGGCGAGCTCGAGCGTCGATTCGATCATGACACGGGGTCCCTCGGCCGTTCAGCCACGATGGTCCAGTTCCGAGAGGAGCGCGCGCAGGGCGTCGAACGCCTCCATCGGGGTCATGTGCTCGATGCTGAGCTCGGCCAGTCGCGCGAGGATCGGGTCCTGGGGCGTCTCCTGGAACAGGCTCATCTGGTCGGTCGGCGGGGGGGGCGGGACCAGGTCCGAGGTCCCCACCTCGTTGACCACCAGCGAGTCGAGGACCGCCTGGGCCCGTTCGAGCGTCTCCCGGGGCAGTCCGGCCAGGCGGGCGACGTGGATCCCGTAGGAACGATCCGTCCGGCCGGGCTGGATCCGGTGCAGGAAGATGATCTGGTCGTTCCACTCCCGGACCGTGACGTGGAGGTTGGTGACCGAGTCCATGGAGTCCGCGAGGGTGGTGATCTCGTGGTAGTGGGTGGCGAACAGCGTCGGGGCCCCGCGGGCGGCCAGCGTCTCGGTGATCGCCCACGCCAGCGAGAGTCCGTCCAGGGTGCTGGTACCCCGTCCGATCTCGTCGAGGACGACCAGGCTGCGTTCCGTGGCGTGGTGGAGGATGTTGGCGGTCTCGATCATCTCGACCATGAAGGTCGAGCGGCCGGCGTGCAGCTCGTCGCTCGCGCCGATGCGGGTCAGGATCCGGTCCATCATCCCGATGCGTGCGCGCTCCGCCGGCACCCACGACCCCGCATGGGCCAGCAGGCCGATCAGGGCGACCTGGCGGATGAAGGTGGACTTCCCGGCCATGTTCGGTCCGGTGATCAGCGCGAGGGTGCCGGGGTGCTCCGGGCTGGCCAGGGAACAGTCGTTGGGGACGAACGAATCCCGGAGCATCGACTCCAGGACCGGGTGCCGGCCGCCCTCGATGTGGATCCCGGGGGCCTCGGTCATGCTCGGCCTGGTCCATCCGCGTCGTGCCGCCACCTCGGAGAGTCCCAGCAGGCAGTCGAGTTCCGCGACCAGCGCCGCGAACGCCGCGAGCTCCCCGTTCCTGAGGGCCACCTCCGCGCACAATTCGTCGAAGAGCTCCCGCTCCCGCTCGAGTCCCCGCGCCTCCGCGGAGGTGACCTTCTCCTCGAAGTCCTTCAGCTCCGGGGTGATGAAGCGCTCGGCGTTCTTCAGCGTCTGCTTGCGGATGAACTGCTCGGGCGCCTTGTCGCTGTTGGTCCGGCTGAGCTCGATGTAGTAGCCGAAGACCTTGTTGAAGCCGACCTTCAGGGAGGGGATCGAGGTCTCCTCGATGATCCGGGACTGGTACTCGGCCAGCCAGGAGTTCGCGTCCCGCTGGAGCAGTCGGGCCTCGTCGAGTTCCGGGTCGACGCCGTCGCGGAACAGTCCCCCGGACCTGAGGTGGGCGGGGGGGTCGGGAACGCACTGCTCGTGGATCCGCTCCTCGATTCCCGCGAGGTCCAGCCCGAGGCGCTGGAGTCCCTCGCGCTGGGCGTCGAAGGCGGGGCGTTCGTCGAGGACGTCGACCAGTTCCACCAGCCTGCTCAGGGACTGCCCGAGGCCCACGAGGTCCCGCGGGGTGGCACGCCCCATCGAGATCCGCGCGCCGATCCTGGCCACGTCCTGGATCCCGTCGAGGATCGACCGGGTCCTCCCGCTGAAGTCGTCGTCCTCGATGAACACCCCGATCGATCGGTGGCGGGCCTCGATCCGATCGCGGTCCCGAAGGGGCCAGCAGAGCCACTCCCGGAGCAGTCGTCGTCCCATCGGGGTCCGGCCCCTCTGGAGGACCGAGAGCAGCGTTCCCTCGGTGGTTCCCGCTCGCAGGGTCCGGGTGACCTCGAGGCTCCGCAGGCTGGTCGAATCGATGACCACGTGCTCGTGCTCCCGGCACAGCCTCGGCGGCTGGAGGTGCGACAGCGTTCGTTCCCCCGGGGTGCCGCCTTCCGGTGCCTGGGTCTCCCGGAGGTAGTGAAGCAGTCCGCCTGCGACCGAGATCGCGGCGTCGTTGCCCTCGAGCCCGAACGCCTCGAGGGAGCGGACCCCGTGGAACGACTCCAGCAGGGTCCGGGCGTGCTTGGTCTCGAAGGTCCAGTCGGGCCGACGGCTGACCGGGGCCAGCTGGGCGGCGTGGAGTTCACCCAGCCAGGACGGGTCGTCGCCACCGGGTTCGCCCACCACCAGTTCGGCGGGCCCGATGCGCGCGAGGGCGTCGACCAGTCGCTCCTCGGGGACGTCGTGGATCTCGAACGCGCCGGTGGACAGCTCCACCGCCGCGACCAGCATCCGGTCCGCCACCTGGTGCACCGCCACGAGGTGGTTCGTCGAGGCGTCGTCCAGCATCGATTCATCGACCAGGGTGCCCGGGGTGAGGACCCTGGTCACCGCCCGGTCCACCACGCCCTTGGCCTCCCGGGGGTCCTGCACCTGGTCGCAGATCGCCACCCGGTGACCACCCTCCACCAGTCGCCGGAGGTAGGTCTCCATCGAGTGGTGGGGGACGCCCGCCATCGGCATCCCCTTGGTGCGTTCGGTCAGGGTGATGCCGAGCGCCTCGTGGGCCACCACCGCGTCCTGGCCGAACAGCTCGTAGAAGTCCCCCATCCTGAACAGCAGCAGGCATTCCGGGTGGGCGGTCTTGAAGCGCACGTACTGGCGCATCGCCGGGGTCTGCCAGATCGGTTCGGTGTAGTCCGGGGCCCCGGACCCGACCGCTCCGTCGGAACGCGACTGGCCGGGGTGGCTGGTGGATGCCGGATTGAGGGGCATGGAGCCAGTGTAGCGGGCATTCCGCGGGGGCCGGTTCCAGCGACACCTCGTCCCCCGGGGCACGAGGCCCGGGGTGAATGGAGCGGAAGGGGATCGAACCCTCAACCTCCTCGATGCGACCGAGGCGCTCTCCCAATTGAGCTACCGCCCCCAGGGCGCCCCATTCTACCGCCCCGCATCTCGGCGTGCCACGGCGTGTCCGGGACGGTGAACCCGATATCATGGAGACCCATCCCGTCCCCCATCCCGAGCCGCCAGCCATGCTTCCCACCTTCATCCTCTACTGCCTGTTGATCGCCGGGGCCTCCGTGGTCGGGGGACTGATCCCCCTCATGTTCCGGCTCACGCACCTGCGGGTGCAGGTCGCCCTCTCGTTCGTGTCCGGGGTACTGATCGGGGTCGGGCTCCTCCACATGCTGCCGCACGCCTTCGAATCCGGGGTCTCCCCGCACGAGGTCTGCCTGGCGGCCGTCGTCGGATTCATGACGATCTTCCTGCTGGAACGCTTCTTCAGCTTCCACCACCATGAGGTGCCCTCCGAGGAGACCACCGACCCCGGGGCGGGCAGCGAGTCCGAGGAGTCAAGCCACACCATGCGTTGGGTCGGTGCCTTCTTCGGGATGACCATCCACACCCTCGTGGCGGGCGTCGCCCTCGCCTCCGCCACCGTGGCCTCCTTCGAGTCCGAGCCGGCCTCGCCGGGAACGTTCATCACCCTCGCGGGATTCGGGACGTTCCTCGGGGTGTTCCTCCACAAGCCCTTCGATTCGCTGACCATCGCCACCCTGATGCGAGCGGGGCGCCATTCCCGCCTGAAGACCATGGTGGTGAACCTGCTCTTCGCCCTGGTGATCCCCCTGGGCGTGGTGCTCTTCTTCCTCGTCGACGACCTCGGCGAACAGAGCCGGATCACCGGGTACGCCCTCGGGTTCAGTGCCGGGACCTTCCTCTGCATCGGTGGTTCCGACCTGCTGCCCGAACTCCAGTTCCACAAGCACAATCGGATCCTGCTGACGGTCTGCCTGGTCCTCGGGCTGGTCACCGCCTGGGCCTCGGGACTCCTCGAGCACCACGACCACGACCACGCGCACGGCCACCACCACGGTCACCACCACGGCCACGACCACCACGGCCACGACCACCACGGCCACGACCACCACGACCACGACCATGGCCATGGCCACGACCACGACCACGACCACGACCACGACCACGACCACGACCACGACCACGACCACGACCACGACCACGACCACGACCACCCGCATCCACACTGAGGCACTCCATGAAACCCGAACCCCTGCTCGCCGAACTCAATCGCCTTCGCGCCGACCTGGATGCCGATCCCACGGATCCCGAATGGTTCACCCTCCACCACGTCTTCTGCTTCGTGAGCTACAAGATGGGGGACTTCCAGGCCTACCTCGACGAGACCATCGGTCCCGAGGACGAGGTGCCGGATTTCTGAGTCGAGCCACCCGCCTCATCGGTTTGTCCTAGAATCCCGTCCCGAGAGGTGCCGAAGATGGCCGCAGACCAGGCGCAGGAGCGCACGTACAAGAAGACCCTGAACCTGCCCCGGACCGGCTTTCCCATGAAGGCCAACCTCGCGCAGAACGAACCACGGACCCTCAAGGGCTGGAAGTCGCAGGATCTCTACGCGAAGGTCCGCGAGGCCCGGGCGGACGCCCCGCGGTTCATCTTCCACGATGGTCCGCCGTACGCGAACGGCGACATCCACGTGGGCCACCTCATGAACAAGGTGCTCAAGGACCTCGTGGTGCGGTCGCAGCTCATGGAGGGGCGCTGGTGCGGGTTCGTGCCCGGCTGGGACTGCCACGGGCTGCCCATCGAGCACCGGGTGATGGGGGAGCTGGTCGAGAGCGGGCGCATCGAGAAGATCGCCGCCCTGGACGCCGACCAGCGTCGCATGGCGGTTCGCCGGGAATGCCGCAAGTACGCCGAGAAGTTCCTCAAGCGGCAGCGCGGGCAGATGGAGTCCCTGCTCACCTTCGCCGACTACGGGGATCCCTACCTCACCATGAGCCCCGACTACGAGGGAGCGACCCTGGAGGTCTTCGCCGACCTGCTCGACCAGGGGCTGGTCTACCGGGACCTGAAGCCCGTCCACTGGTCGCTGGAGAACCGCACGGCCCTCGCCGAGGCGGAGCTCGAGTACATGGAACGCGAGGACCCCTCGGTCTACGTGGAGTTCGAGGCGGCGGACCGTTCCGCGGTCGCCGAGGCCTTCGGGGTGGATCTCGAGGTCACGCCGTCGTTCATGATCTGGACCACCACCCCGTGGACCCTGGTCGCGAACCTCGCCATCGCGGTCCACGAGCGGTTCGACTACGTGCTCGCCCTCGTCGACGGCAGCGAGACGGTGGTCGCCCGTGACCTCCTGGAGACCGTGGTGGAGCAGGCCGGCGCCGAATCGGTGGAGGTGCTCGCCCACTGCCCGGGCGCCCGGCTCGCGGGACTCACCTACAAGCATCCGTTCTGCGACCGCACCGGCACCATCCTCCTGGCGGACTACGTCACCCTCGACGGCGGCACCGGTCTGGTGCACACCGCCCCCGGGCACGGTGCCGACGACTACCGGACCGGGCTCCGCGAGGGCCTCGAGGTCTACTGTCCGGTCACCGAGGACGGGACCTACGACGACACCGTCCCGGAGTGGATGCAGGGGATGTCGATCTGGGAGGCCAACCCCCGGGTGACGGAGCGGCTCCGCGAGAGCGGGCACCTCTTCCACGACCACATGTTCACCCACAGCTACCCGCACGACTGGCGGGCGAAGACCCCCGTGATCTTCCGGGCCACCGAGCAGTGGTTCATCGGGGTGGACCGCGCGTTCGACGGGGGGGGCTCCCTGAGGGATCGCGCCCGGCACTCGGTGGAATCGGAGGTCTCCTTCGTGCCCGAATGGGGGCGCAACCGGATGCTGGGCATGCTCGACTCCCGGCCCGACTGGTGCCTGTCCCGGCAGCGCGCCTGGGGTCTCCCGATCCCCGCCTTCCGGCAGCCCGACGGAAGCGTCTTCCTCACCGCCGCCAGCGTCCGGGCGATCGCCGGGGTGTTCCGCGCCCGTGGCAGCGATGCCTGGTTCCTCGAG
>PKCS01000054.1 GCA_002862305.1 Phycisphaerae bacterium
CGGGCGATCTGCGGTGCGCTCTCCGCGATCCTCACCGGTCGTTCCTACGCCGCCAGCGCGTTGATGGCGGCCGAGCACGGGGCCTTCGCCGGCTTCGAGGAGAACCGGGAGCACATGCTCCGAGTGATCAGGAACCACCGGCGGGCCGCCTACGGGACCGCTCGTGATTCGGATGAGTGGGAGGACCTCACCATCCGCCCGGTCCCGATCGACCACGAATGCTTCGAGGCGGGCAAGATCGGCATCGACAACGCCCGCGAGATGCTCGACCGGAGCATGCTCGCCTGGGACGACGCCCTCCGGTTCGGGGAGAAGTTCGGGTACCGGAACGCCCAGGTCACGGTGATCGCACCGACCGGGACCATCGGCCTGCTGATGGACTGCGACACCACCGGCGTCGAGCCGGACTTCGCGCTGACCAAGTTCAAGAAGCTCGCAGGGGGCGGCTACTTCAAGATCGCCAACCAGTCGCTGCGGCCCGCCCTCGATGCCCTCGGGTACGACGAGTTCCAGACCGACCAGATCATCACCTGGGTGATGGGCACCCTCAACCTCGACGTCCCCATGCCGGCGGCGGACGGGACCATGGGCGCCGACGACGAGACCTTCCGGGAGTTCCTGCTCAACGGAGCAGGCTACGAGAGCGAGGAGCTGGTGGCCCTGGAGAACCAGCTGCCCACCGTCTTCGAGCTCTCCTTCGCCTTCAACGCGTGGACCATGCCGGAGCGGGTCATGACCGACCTCGGGGTCGACGTCGAGGCCGCCAAGGCGGACCCCGGCTTCAACGGACTCCGCGCCCTGGGCCTCACCGGGGCCCAGATCAAGGTGCTCAACCGCCTGGTCTGCGGGACCCAGACCGTCGAAGGCGCTCCCCACCTGCGTGACGAGCACCTCCCGGTCTTCGACTGCGCCAACCGATGCGGGCCCACCGGCAAGCGGTTCATCGAGCCCGACGGCCACATCCGGATGATGGCCGCCGCCCAGCCCTTCATCTCGGGTGCGATCAGCAAGACGGTGAACCTCCCCAACGAGGCCACCATCGAGGAGATCGGACGTTCCTACACCCTCAGCTGGAGCCTGGGCATCAAGGCGAACGCCCTCTACCGGGACGGGTGCAAGCTCAGCCAGCCCCTCAGCACCACCAGCGACAGCGAGGAGGAGGACGGTGACGGGGACGCGGTCGGGACGACCATGTCCGAAGCCTCGGGGCAGGGCGAACCCACCTACATCGAGCGGATCGTCGAGAAGATCATCGAGCGCCCGATGCGCCGGCGGCTTCCCGACACCCGCGAGTCGCTGACCCACAAGTTCAATGTCGCGGGCCACGAGGGCTACCTGATCGTGGGACTCTACGAGGACGGCACGCCGGGCGAACTCTTCATCACCATGGCCAAGGAGGGCTCGACGATCGGGGGCCTGATGGATTCCCTCGGGACCGCGATCTCCGTCGCGCTCCAGTACGGGGTCCCGGTGCAGAGCCTCGTCAACAAGTTCGCCCACCAGCGATTCGAGCCGATGGGAATCACCACCAACAACGACATCCCCTTCGCCAAGAGTCTCGTCGACTACATCTTCAGGTGGATGGGGATCCAGTTCATCAGCGGGTACCGGGAGCAGAACTCCCCCAACAGAGAAAGCAAGGGAACCAAGGACACCGGTTCCCAGAAGGTCACGGAGGACACCCGATGGAAAGCACCACCCCCCGGCTCCAAGTCGGGAACGATGACGGGGTCGGGCGAAGGAAGCCCCACCCCGGAGAAGACCGCACCGAGTTCCCCGTCGATGGAGACCGGGCAGGTCGTCCCGAACTCGGGCCATCCCGAGCCAGGTGGACCCGTCATGAATGGCGAATCCACCTCGCCGTCGGAGCTGAAGATGACCGGGACCGCACTGGACCAGATGAACGCGAACCTGATGGGCGACGCCCCGGCCTGCGACGTGTGCGGGTCGATCACGGTTCGCAACGGCACTTGCTACAAGTGCAACAACTGCGGGAACTCGATGGGATGCAGTTGACCGGTCGCTAGGAACCAGTCGCCCGGACCGGGAGCAACCGGTCCGGGCCACGAGTCCGGGGATTAATGGAGGAATCGTTTCACAGGCCCCAAGTGGCATGTCATGCCGGCGAATGGATGGACCCAAGTTGCCAGGTCGGATGAGCAGGGAATCAGCAGACTCCGACCACCAGACCCAATCAGGGGACATCCACTGCAGGCCAATCGTGAATGATTCAACCTGAGGAACCCGCATCGCCTGGAACGATGCTCCTCGAATCCCGCCTCCCCCCGAAGACGGCGCTCACCCCGTCTTCGGGGGGCTTATAATTCAGGCATGACGACCGCGGCGAGGAACGAATGATGATCGGATCACCCCGGAGGCTCATCGATGCACTCCCGGCGGGGCTCCTGCTCGCCCTGGCGTTGTACACGGGGGGCTGTGCGACCCACGACAAGCAGCACGGCCCGGACCAGATCAACCACGTGGTCCTCTTCGTCCTCGAACGGCCGGAGGACGCCGCCGAGCTCCAGGACGACTGCGAGCGCCTGCTCAAGCCGATGCCCGAGGTCAGCTACTACGCATGCGGGACCCACGTGGACGTGGGACGCTCCACGGTGGACGGCGACTACACGCTGGGGCTGATCGTGTCATTCGACGACCGCCGGGACTACGAGGCATATCTCGTGGATCCCGCGCACGTCAGCCTCGTGGAGAAGTGGAAACCCCGGTTCACGGGGCTGACCATCTACGACATCGGGAACTCGAAGGTCGACTGAGGCCTTGGTCCACAGGGAATCCAACCACCCATGAAGCGAATCAAGACCACCATGAAGCGATCCCAGAGCGTCAAGCTGCTGGTGATGGGTGCGGTCTGCCTGGGCTGCACGGGCTACGGGGCGTGGCAGGTGTGGTCGCGGATCCCGGAGCGGACCAGGGAGTACCAGACCTACCAGGAGGCGCTGACCGTCTTCGACGAGCTGACGGAGATCCGCGTCGAGCGCCAGCTCGATCTCACCCCCGAGCAGGCGGCTGCCTACACCCGGGCGGAATCCACGCTGGCCCAGTTCAAGGACGAGAAGCCGCAGCCGCCCAGCAAGTACGACTCGCTCATCAACTTCTGGGTGTGGTTCGTCGGCGGCGCCGCAGGGCTCCCGTTCGTGGCCCTCCCGTTCTGGAGGTACCGGAACGGCGGCTGGGTGCTGGAGGAGGACGGTCGCCTGCGATCCCCCAAGGGGGCCGAGTACCCCCCGGACGAGGTCGCCGACATCGACATGACCACCTGGCGGGGCCTGATAAACCCCCAGGCGAGCAACAAGACGACCTGGCAGGCGCGGCTGATCCTCAAGGATGGCACGAGCGAGGTGATGGACGACTACCTCTGGGAGGGCGTCGCCGGGATCATCGCGCATTACGCCCACCGGTTCCACCCGACGGTCTGGGCGGAGGACGGTGAACCGATCGAGGAAGGCCTCAGGAAGGCGAGCGAGGCCCTGTCCGCGAAGGCCGACTCCAAGGATTGAAGTTTCGGGAAATCTCGGGGAAGATGGGTCCTCGATTTCACGGCCCCCGAACCCCGGATCCGGGCCGGCCTCCCGCTGCACGATACGGTGACTCGACCCGATGCCAAGAGCGACCAACGAACCGACCACGCCCCTCCAGAAGACGGACCGCTGCGACGACCTCGACCACCGGCCGAGGCTGCTGCTCGGCAAGATCGGTCTCGACGGCCATGATCGCGGCGTCAAGCTGATCGGCAGGCTGATGCGCGACAGCGGGGTGCACGTGATCTATTCGGGATTGTGGCAGACCCCGCGGAGCCTCGCGATCAGCGCCCGGGACGAGGACGTGGACATGGTGGCGTGCTCGATGATGAGCAACTCGCACCTGATCCTGGTGCCCCGACTCATCGAGGAGTGCCGTCAGGTCGGGCGCCCCGACATGACCATCAGCGTGGGGGGGATCATCCCCCAGGAAGACGTCCAGGCAATGCTCGACGCCGGGGTGGCCCACGTCCACCACACCGGGACCAGCATGGACGAGATCGTCAACTGCGTGCGCGAGAGCGTGCGCCCCTACGAGTCGCCGTCATCCCTCGAGCATCCGGTCGCCAGGCTGGCCCGTGCGGTGAGCATCGTGCACGCGGGAGGTACCGTCGACGAACCTCGCCGCCGCCCCCGCAAGGTGGTGGGGATCACCGGGGCGCCCGGCGCCGGGAAGTCGACCCTCGTGGCGGCCATGGCTTCGGAGGCGGTCCGGAGGGGCGAGCGAATCGCGGTGGTCGCCTTCGATCCGATGAGTCCCATCACCAGTGGTGCCCTCCTGGGCGACCGGCTTCGAGTCGATTTCAACAAGATCGACGAGGGGATCTTCTATCGATCGCTTGCGATCGTGGGCGAGGACTACCGAAGCCTCCCGGACATCATCGAGCTGATCGGGGGTGCGGGATTCGACAAGCTGGTGATCGAGACCGTGGGGGCCGGCCAGAACGACGTCGCGATCAGGAACCAGGTGGACAAGACCGCGGTGGTCGTGGTCCCGGGCATGGGCGATGCGGTGCAGATGGACAAGGCGGGGATCCTCGAGATCGCGGACCTGTTCGTGTGCAACAAGGCCGACCACGCCGGCGAGGCGAAGCTGGTCCGGGAACTCCTCGACATCGCGGAGGGACGACCGATCCACGAGACGGTGGCCACCCTCGGCAAGGGCGTGGTCGAGCTCCTGGATGCGTTGCTGGAGGACTGACCGCCGAGCGGCCGGTTCGCCGACGGAACGACCTAGTCGAGGTTGCCGCTTCGGGCCCTCCGCCAGGTGCTCAGCACCGCGGCGCGCTCGAGGTGCCCGACCAGCAGCGTGCGCTCCCCGGGGGCCGACGAGGCGGTTCGCCCGTGCAGCACCCGGTGGTTGTCGATGATCACGAGGTCCCCGGGCTGGACGCGGAATCGGTGATGCAGGCCCTCCCGCTCGAGGATCCGGGCGAGGTGGTCGAACCCCTCCGAGCAGGCCTGCAGTCGATCGTCGGGACACATGAAGTCGACGCTGGCACGGTCGTTGAAGGTGATCCTCCTGAAGGAGCCATCGGCTCCGGTCTCGAGGATCGGCATCAGGGCCTGGTAGCTGAAGTCGGTGCCCTCGCGCGTGAAGAGCATGGGCCACCGAGACAGCTCCGCGGCCATCATGGGCTGTTCCATGGCAAGGGTCTGCGCGGCGTTCATGCCGTCGACCAGCACCAGGTCGCTGCCGGCGAGCGAGTCACGGGTGCACAGCTGGAGGAGGTACCGGGGCATGGAGTCCAGGTAGGGCCGGTCGACGTGGGGCTCGGGGCCGGCGCAGGAGTGCGGGGCCTCGGAACCGGTGGCGACCTCCTCCTCGATCACCATGGGGCGCTGGATCGCGGGATCGGTTCCGGAGAAGCGGGCCACGAGTTCCCGAAGGGACGACTGATCGGGCCGGACCCCGTGGATGCGGGCGTAGCCGAAGCGAAGCACCATCTCCAGCAGCGACCTGACCGCCGCCGGGGAGTCGAGGGTGTCGAAGTCCAGCGCTCGCGCGGGCTGGTCGGCGGAGCTGAAGACGGTCGGCTCGGGTCCCTCGATGCGTTCCCGGGAATCGGAGGCGGTGATCCGGTCGAAGGTGAGTTCCAGGGGCTCGGTCTCGCCCTCGAAGCGCACCTCCCAGAACCCCCCGGACTCCTGGTAGGCGACGCTCCTGACCCGGGATTCCGGCGGTATGGTCGTCGAGCGGAACCGCCGCTGCCCGGTGGCCGGAGCCATGTTCGCGGCGTCGACTCCCATGAGCCGGAGCCAGCGCGCGGGGATCCTCCGACTGAAGTCGCCACGCTCGGCGACCACCGCCGAACCGCCGTCGACGACCGTCAGGCATTCGGCCAGGTCGTGCACGGAGGTGGGACCGGTGTCTGTGGTCAGGCTCATGAGGTCAATACCCTACACCGAACCGGTGCTGAAATCAGGTCGGGTCGGTCAATCCGCTCAAATACCACCGATGAGTTGTACAATCTCGGGCTCCACGAACCGACACAACACGGGATCAAAGCGACCATGACCACCAGCACCAAGAACGACGTGACCGAACTGCTTCGCAACTCGAACCAGGCCCTGGGAATCGGCGAATACGCCGTGGCCTTCATGGATGCCGCCACGGAGGGTGGAGCCCCGGACCCGAAGGTCCTCGAACGGACGATGCTCTTCTTCACCGACAGCATCCTCTGCGGGGTCTCCGCACTCGCCCTGGGCACCAATGCTCCGCGGGTGCTTCGGGACGAGGCACTTGGCTATCCCGACTCCGACGGGATCCCGGTCCTCGGGTCCACGGAGCCGGTCTCCCCGGAGAAGGCGATCCTCGCGAACTGCTCGGCGGTCCGGGAATGGGATTCCAACGGGACCAACTTCGGCTACCGACCGGAGCTGGGGCACACCGCCGGGGAGTTCGGACACAACGACTTCTACTGCGTGGCGGTGGCGGCGGCCCAGATAGCGGGCCGAAGCGGTTCGGATGCCCTCCTGGGGATGGTCGCGATCGACGAGATCCGGGGTCGACTGGCGGAGGTATTCAGCCTGAAGACCTACAAGATCGACCACGTGGTCCACGGTGCGATCGCCAGTGCCGCGGTCTACGGTGCGATGCTGGGAGCCACCGCGGAGCAGATCGAGTCGGCGATCGGGATGTTCGTCGCCCACTTCATCCCGTGGCGGGCCATTCGGGCGGGCAAGCAGCTGAGCGATTCGAAGGGGGCATCGGCCGCCATCTCCACCGAGGCGGCGATCACCGCGATGCGGCGATCGATGAACGGCTTCGTCGGCCCACGCGACATCTTCAGGAACCCCGAGGCGATCTGGAGGCAGTTCGAGCCCACCGACGGAGACGCTCCCTTCGACCTGATCCTGTCCAACCGCGGCGAGGATTTCGCGGTGATGGGGATGCACTTCAAGCTCGGCCTCTACGAACACCAGTCCGCGGGGGCCCTGCAGGGACTGGTCGACCTGGTGCGCGCCAACCCCGACATCACCGGATCCCCGGACCAGATCGAGTCGATCAGGGTCGTCGCCTACGAACCCGCGTACGGGATCATCGGCGACCCCGCCAAGCGGGATCCGAGGACCAGGCAGTCGGCGGACCATTCCATGGTCTTCATCCTCAGCCGCCTCCTCCGCAAGGCGATCCACCACGGCGGGGAACTGCCGGCGGACAACGACGGGGTCTGGAAGCAGTTGATGCTCATGCCCGAGGACTACTCGGACGAGGCGCTCTTCGACGAAGAGACCCGTTCCCTGATGGACCTGATCGAGTTCGACCACGGCGGCGAGGAATACGACACCCGCTATCCCGACGGGATACCGACCTCGATCATCATCCGGATGAAGGACGGGCGCAGCTTCGACTCGGGGCTCGTGATGTACCCCTCGGGACACGCCCGGAACACCACGGCGGACCTGGAGGACATCCTGCGCACCAAGTTCCAGCGGATGGGCGAACTGGCCATGGAGAACGGGGGCCCCGTGATCTCCAGGCTGATGGCCCTGCCGGACATGGATCCGTCGGCGCTGCGCACCATCTGGGACTTCCAGATCAAGGACGTCGGGGGCTTCGCCTGAGCCCGAGGCTCACCCGGGCAGCAGCCGTCGGACGCACTCCACCTCATCGGGGCTGCCCAGCAGCACCGGCACCCGCTGGTGGAGCTCGGTGGGCTGGATCTCGAGGGTCCGCTCGCCTTCACTGAAGGCGAGGCCTCCGGCCTGCTCGATGACCATGGCCATCGGATTGGCCTCGTAGAGCAGTCTCAGCTTTCCTCCGGGGTTCCGCCGGGTCGGGGGATAGATGAACACCCCGCCTCGCATGAGGATGCGATGCACGTCGGCGACCATGGATCCGATGTAGCGGCTCGAGTATCCGTTCTCATGGGCCCACTGGAGGTAGGTTCGGTACCCGGTGGGGAACTGCTCGGCATAGGCCTCGTTGACCGAGTAGGTGTGATTGCCGGGGGGGATCTGCAGGCCGCTCTTGACGTGGAGGAACGACCCGATCGCCATGTCGAGCACGAACATGTCGACCCCGTTTCCGGTGGTCAGCACCATGATGGTCGAGGATCCGTAGAGGATGTACCCGGCCGCGACCTGCTGGAGCCCCTTCTGGCAGACGGTTCGCTCGGAATTCGCGATCTCGGAGTCGTTTCGAAGCACGGAGAAGATCGTGCCCACCCCCACCGCGATGTCGAGGTTGCTCGAGCCGTCGAGGGGATCGAAGAGCACGCAGTACTTGCCTCCTTCGGAACCCGTCCTGAGGATCAGCGGCTCCTCGTCCTCCTCGGAGGCGATGACCGCGATGGAACCACGGCTCCCGAGGCATCGGAGCAGCACCTCGTTCGCGATCACGTCGAGCTTCTGCTGGGTCTCGCCCTGGACGTTTTCGGTTCCGACGGAACCGAGCACGTCGTCGAGCCGTGCTCGTCGCACCTTGTTGGCGATGGTCTTCCCCGCGAGGGAGATCGCCGAGATGATCCATGAGAAGTCCCCGGTGGCGTTGGGGAACAGGGTCTCCTCGGCAAGCACGTGGGACTGCAGGGAGGCGAGGTTATCGGGTACCAGCGGGTGGTCCCGGGGCGCGTCATCCGTCATGCTGTCTATGTCGGCACTCTGGCCGGTGCGCGTCCAACCGACGGGATCGGTATCATGGCGGACCCCCCTGAACCCCCGAGAGGCCACACGATGAGCAACACCGAAACCGTCATTCTCGCCGCCCGCAGAACCCCCATCGGCCGTTTCCTGGGCGGATTGAGCCGGGTCCCCGCCCCCGAGCTGGGGGCCTGCGCGATCACCGCCGCCCTGCAGGACGCCGGAGTGCCGGCCGAGTCGGTCGACGAGGTGTTCATGGGATGCGTCCTCCAGGCGGGGGTCGGGCAGAATCCCGCCAGGCAGGCGGCCCTGAAGGCGGGGATCCCCCCCACCGTCACCGCGGTCACCGTCAACAAGGTCTGTGGCTCGGGACTCGAGTCGGTGATGCAGGCGACCCGGGCGATCCGATCCGGTGACGTCGAGGTCGCGGTGGCGGGCGGCATGGAGAACATGGACCTGGCTCCCCACTTCGTGCACGCGCGGACCGGGATCAAGTACGGACCCGGCACGCTGCAGGACCACATGGCCTTCGACGGGCTGACCTGCGCCTTCGAGCAGTGGCCGATGGGCAACGCCGCGGAGTGGATCGCCGACGAACACGAGGTCACCCGAGAGGAACAGGACCGCTTCAGCGCGCAGAGCCACAACCGGGCCGAGGCCGCGTGGGCGGCCGGTCAGTTCGCCGGCGAGGTGGTCCCGATGAGTGCCGAAGCCTGCCATGCCAAGGCGGGCCTCGACTGCGACGAGGGGTTCCGGCCGGGGTCGACCCCCGAGGCCCTCGGGAAGCTGCGTCCGGCGTTCACCAAGGACGGATCGGTCACCGCGGGGAACGCCTCGCAGATCTCCGATGGAGGCGCGGCGGTGGTGGTGTCAAGTGCCGAGGCGGCGGCGGCGAACGGCGCCACCCCCCTCGCCCGGATCGTCGGGTACAACACCGCGGGCATCGAGCCGAAGAAGCTGTTCTGGGCTCCGAAGCTCGGGGTCGAGCGCCTGATGGCCGACCACGGGCTGACCGTGGACGACGTCGACCTCTTCGAGATCAACGAGGCCTTCGCGGCCCAGGTGCTGGCCAACGCCAAGGGGCTCGGGGTGCCGGAGGACAAGCTGAACATCTGCGGTGGCGGCATCGCCCTCGGGCACCCGATCGGGGCCAGCGGGGCGCGGGTCCTGGTGACCCTGGTCCACCAGTTGATCCGGACCGGTGGTCGGAGGGGAATCTGCAGCCTGTGCCTGGGTGGCGGCAACGCGGTCTCGATGCTGATCGAGCGGGACTGAGCCTCAGCCGAGTCCCTCGACCATGACCTCGTCGGCGCGCTCCCCGGTCTGGACCCGCCAGAGCTGGGCGTAGATCCCGTCCAGCGCCAGCAGCTCCTCGTGGGTGCCACGCTCCACGACCCTGCCGGCATCGAGGACGTTGATCGAGCGCGCATGCCGTACCGTCGACAGCCGATGGGCGATCACGATGGTGGTCCGATCCCGGCAGATCGTGCGAAGGGAGCGCTGGATGGCGGCCTCGGTCTCGTTGTCCACGCTGGCGGTCGCCTCGTCGAGCACGAGGATCGGGGCATCCTTCAGGACCGCACGGGCCATGGCGATCCGTTGCCGCTGCCCACCCGAGAGCTTCTGCCCACGCTCCCCGACCACGGTGTCGTAGCCATCCGGGAGTGAACGGATGAAGTCATGGGCCTCGGCCAGGCGTGCCGCATCGAAGAGTTGCTCGTCGGATGGCGGTTCCCAGTGGTCGGGATTCCGGTCGGAGCCCGGCCAGCCGTAGGCGAGGTTCTCCCGGATCGTGCCGTCGAAGAGGTACACGTCCTGGCTGACCAGGGCGATCGCCCGACGGAGCTGTCGGAGCTTGAGCGTCCGCAGGTCGTGGCCGTCGAGCCGGACGGGACCGGAGACGTCCGGGTCGACGTCGTAGAACCTGAGCAGCATCTTGATCACGGTGCTCTTGCCTGCACCGGTCGAACCGACGATCGCGGTGGTCGCCCCCGTGGGACACTCGAGGTCGAGTCCGCGAAGGACCGGAGCCTTCGGGTCGTAGGCGAAGTGGACGTTGTCGAAGGTGACCGACCCGCGGACCGACGCCAGAGGGAGTTCCCGGGAGCCATCGACGATGCCGGGTCGGACATCGAGCAACTCGAAGATGCGTCGAGTCGAGGCCATCGCCCGCTGGTAGAGATCGAGGATCGAACCGACGCGGGTGAAGGGCCAGAGCAGTCGCTGGGTCAGGAAGACCAGCAGCGCGAAGGCGCCCACGGCGAGGGTCCCCTCCAGCGCCAGCCAGCCTCCGTAGAGCAGGGTCACCATGAACCCGCACATGATCACCACCCTGATCAGGGGGCTGAAGGCGGCGCTGAGGATGATCGCCCTTCGGTTGCGGTCCGCGTACCCCTCGCTCTCGTTGCGAAGTCGACCTGATTCGTTCGTCTCGGCGGTGAAGCTCTTGACCGTCGCCATGCCACCGAGCGAATTCGCCAGCTGGGCGTTGAGGTCCCCCACCTTGCCGCGCATGGCGTCGTAGTGCGGCTCGAGCCGCTTCTGGAACCAGAGGGAGCCCGCGATCACGATCGGGACCGGGATCATCGCCAGCCATGCAAGGTCCGGCGAGATCAGGAAGAACGCGGCGATGACGGTGATCGCGGTGACCGCGAGCTGGATGATGTCGTTGGCCCCCCCGTCCAGGAATCGCTCCAGCTGGTTGACGTCGTCGGAGAGGATCGCGAGCAGCCGTCCGGTCGAACGGTCCTCGAACCAGGTGAGGTCGAGGCCCTGGACGTGGTCGAAGACGTCCATGCGGGCCTCGTGCTGGATCGCCTGGGCGAGGTGCCGCCAGAGCACCCCGAGGAGCCACTCGAAGACCGATTCGAAGATCCAGATGATCGCGGTGAGGACCCCCAGGAGGAGTAGCTGCATGAAGGGATCGGAGATCCCCAGTCGGGCGACCACGGAATCCTGCTTCTGGACGACCACGTCCACTGCCGCCCCGATGATGAAGGGCGGTGCGAGGTCGAAGAGCTTGTTCAGGACCGAACAGGCCGTGGCCAGAAGGATCCGCGTGCGGAAGGGCGCCGCATAGCGAAGGAGCCTGATGAGTGGGGTGCCGACCATGTCCGGATGAGCTCTCCTGTGGGCGTTCATGGTATCGACAGAACGTCGTGTCGCCGAAGTGGATGTGCAAATGAAAACGGGCCGGATGAGGTGGATTCGCGGTTATGTGTTGGAATTGGAGGCATGTTCAACTACCCTTCCCCCGGGCCGGCAGTTGGTGAATCCGGGTACGGAACCGGGCCACAACGGAAACCCAACGAAGGGAGCACGGCATGAAGGAAATCATCCAGGTCCGCGGGGAGCAGGCACACGCGATCCTCGGACTGCTGAAGCAAGTCGCGACGTCCGATGGTGCCTTCGCGCTTCACGAGATCCACCGCGAGACCCTCCACGCGATGGCGGAGCACCTGTTCCAGGTCACGGACTTCGATCCCGATGCGGAGCATCCGCCGATCAAGGCCGCGAAGGAGGTCGCCGGGACCGAGGAACTTCGGCAGCAGGTCATGAACATGGCGGGCATCCTCCCCTTCCTCGAGGAGGAGCACCTCCAGGAGCGGATCGACGCGGTGGGACGGCTCGGGGAGGCGTTCGGCTACGATCGGAAGTTCACCAAGCGGCTCCACCAGCTCTCGCACGAGGCGATCCTCGGACTGGCGATCTGCCTCAATCGCGCACTGTCCCTCGAGGTCGGCAACCACCTCTGGAAGGGGCTGTACAAGCTGGCGGAGAGCGCGGTGCACCTGGACGGGGACAAGCGCATGCTCGAGCGATTCACCGGGTACCGCGACCTCGACACGTCGACCTTCGGCCGAACGCTGATCAGCTACTACGACGACAACGACTTCCCGCTCCCCGGCACCCCGGGTGCCTTCTTCTCGAACTCGCTGTGGACGCACGACATCCACCACGTGCTCTCCGGGTACCCGACCACCCCGCTCGGGGAGACCTGCGTGCTGGCGTTCGACGGAGGGATGATGGACCTCGACATGGGCAAGGCGCTGATCGCCTACACCGCGCAGTTCCAGATCGGGATCCAGTTCGACAAGGGGCTGAGGACCTGGAAGAACCAGTTCAAGCCGGACGTCGTGATGCGGGCGTTCGAGCGAGGCGGGAACTGCTCGGTCGACTACATCCAGTACGACTTCGACTTCGGCGACCGCTTCACGAGATCCCTCGCGGAGGTACGCGCCGAATTCGGGATCGACCCGGAAGGTGCCCTGGTCTCCGCCCCCGGGGACAAGTGGTGCGGGGACATGGGGATCGTGGGGATGCGGGACGACGATCCGGACATCATCGAGCGGAAGAAGAGCCTCCTGGAACGGATGCTTGCCGGCAAGAACACCAAGCAGTGAAAAAACACACCGGGAGGAGCCAGTGGCTCCTCCCGGTGTCGTGTGCCATGTTCGGCGGGTTCAATACCGGTAGTGCTCGGGCTTGTAGGGGCCGGTGACCGGGACGTTGATGTACTCGGCCTGTTCCTGGGTCAGGACGGTCATGTCCACGCCGAGCTGCTCGAGGTGGAGCAGGGCCACCTTCTCGTCGAGGTGCTTGGGAAGCGTGACCACGCTGGTGCGGTCGTAGTTCTCGGCGTTCTGGTGCAGCTCGATCTGCGCGATCACCTGGTTGGTGAAGGACGCACTCATCACGAACGAGGGGTGACCGGTCGCGCATCCGAGGTTGAGCAGCCGTCCCTCGGCGAGGATGATGATGGAGTGGCCGTCGGCGAAGGTCCACTCGTCGACCTGGGGCTTGATGTTGGTCCGGGTGACACCGGACATGGACTCGAGCCCGGCCATGTCGATCTCGTTGTCGAAGTGGCCGATGTTGCCCACGATCGCCTTGTCCTTCATGCGGGTCATCTGCTCGGCGGTGATGATGTTGAAGTTGCCGGTGGCGGTGATGATGATGTCGGCGGTGTCGAGGACGTCATCGAGACGCACCACGTCGATGCCCTCCATGGCGGCCTGCAGCGCGCAGATGGGGTCGACCTCGGTGACCTTGACCTTGCAGCCCTGGCCGCGGAGGCTGGAGACGCAGCCCTTGCCGACGTCGCCGTAGCCGCAGACCACGGCGGTCTTGCCGGAGAGCATGACGTCGGTGGCACGCATGATGCCGTCGACCAGCGAGTGCCGGCAGCCGTAGAGGTTGTCGAACTTGCTCTTGGTCACCGCATCGTTCACGTTGATGGCGGGGAAGAGCAGCTCGCCGGACTCCGCCATCTGGTAGAGGCGGTGGACGCCGGTGGTGGTCTCCTCGGAGACGCCCTTGATCATCGGGGCGGTCTTGGTCCAGTGACCGGGCGCCGCCTCCTGGAGGGCCCCGAGGATCTCGAGGACGACCTTGAACTCGGCGTTGTCGGTGGTGGAGGGATCGGGGACCGAACCGGTCTTCTCGAACTCGAGCCCCTTGTGGACCAGCAGGGTCGCGTCGCCACCATCGTCGAGGATGAGGTTCGGGCCGCCCTGGTCGTGCCAGTTGAGCGCCTGGAACGTGCACCACCAGTACTCCTCGAGGGTCTCGCCCTTCCAGGCGAAGACCGGGATGCCCTGGGGATCCTCGGCGGTGCCGTTCGGCCCGACCGCCACGGCGGCGGCCGCGTGGTCCTGGGTCGAGAAGATGTTGCAGCTGGCCCACCGGACCTCCGCACCGAGCTCGACGAGGGTCTCGATGAGCACCGCGGTCTGGATGGTCATGTGGAGCGAGCCGGTGATTCGCGCGCCCGCGAGGGGCTTGGAGTCGCCGAGTTCCTTGCGCAGCGCCATGAGGCCGGGCATCTCGTGCTCGGCGAGCTCGATCTCCTTGCGGCCGAAGCGGATGGTCTCGGGCGAGAGGTCATGGACCTTGAACGGCAGGTCGCAGACGAGCGGGAGGTTGGTGTTCATGAAGGTGTTTGATTCAGTGGCGGGCACGGTCGGTTCCTCACAAGGGATGTTGGTGGGGGGTAGCCTTGGAAACTCGGCTTTGCTTAATCCAAATATCCGGATGAATGGATAATCATACCCCATTGGACAGTACCTGACAAGTACGACCTCGAGATTGAAAGTCCGATAGGCTCAGGAAGTCCATTCACCCCCCCCGAAAGGCCCTGACGCGTGATTGCCCACTCCCCACCCTACCGAACCTGGCTTGCGCTGCTGCTGGCGGCAGTGGCGCTGGCTGGCTGCCAGGCCACCCCGGGGGGAGTGGCACCACGGGATCCAGGCACCGCACGATCCACCAGGTCACCGGAAGCCGAGCACTGCGCACTCAGCAGCCGACCATTGGATTCCGATCCCGCGGTCAGGCTGTTCGCGGGCGAGACGGTCAGGTTCCGCAGTGAGTTCGAGGCGACCACCTTCGACAACCTTCCGGGGGAGCGGAAGCGTGTGATCGCGGGACGGCAGGTACTCGCTCGACAGGGCGTGGCCAACTCGAACTGCCCGGTCACGCAGGATCCACTGCCGATCAACGCCCCGGTCATGGAGTTCAAGGGCGTGTCGCTGGGATTCGTCTCGGAGGACCAGAGCACCCGGTTCCGTGACCTTCCGGAGGACATCCAGCTCCGGATGGTCGCACGCTACCTGCTGAAGGCGGAGGGCATCCCCAACGAGCGATGCCCGATCAGCGGTTCGGTGCTGCTGCCGGGCGCTCCCACCCTGACGGTCGACGGCGAACGACGCATCGCCTTCGCGGACCAGAAGAGCATGGACACCTTCCGGACCATGGCACCCGGCCGGAGGAACGAGATCACCGCCAGGATCCTCCTCCCCGAGCGAGGGATCAGCAACATCAACTGCCCCATGACCGGTCGTCCGATCCGGATGGATTCACCGGTGGTCAAGGTCGCGGGACGCTGGGTCGCCCTGCGCAACGTGGAGGCCGCGCGTTCCTTCAACGAACTGAGTCCCGAATCCCAGCAGTCCCTGGCGTTCGCCGAGGAGTGGTGACGCCGTCATCGGCCCGGGATCGGGGGTTTCCCTTGCCGGATGATGCGGGCAGGGGCTACCCTCGGTTGGTCCGTCACCCGGAGACCCACCAGACGAGGAGCCCACCATGCACCGCGGAGCCATCGAGACCGTCCTGTCCAGAATCCTCATGGCGCTTTCCGTCCTCGCGGGCGGTGGCGTCGTCCACGGCGATGCCCCCCCCACCAGGGTCGGGGAGGCCTACCCGCTCGGGGTCTGCGCGGTCAGCGGCAACCCGCTCGGGGAGGGCATGGTGGTGGTGGTCCTCTCGGACATGCCGAGCGAGACCCTCGAGGGCCGGGAGGTCCGCTTCTGCTGCGAGGGTTGCGTGGCTCGATTCAAGGCCGACCCGATGGCCGCGGCGCGAAAGCTCGACGAGATGATCATCGCCGACCAGCTGTCGGTCTACCCCGATGGCACCTGCATCGTCATGGAAAACGAGCGGATGTTCGACCCGCGAGGCCCCAAGGCGGACCGGGACATCAATCGAGTGCTCGGGAACCGTCTCTATCGGTTCTGCTGCAAGGCATGCATCCGCCGCTTCAAGAAGGCCCCGGAGCCCTACGTCACGCTGCTCGACGAGCGGATCACCCAGGCCCAGTCCAAGGGCTACCCGCTGTCGGTCTGCGTGATCAGCGGACGTCCCCTCGGCGAGGCGCCCGTGGAGGTGGTGGTCGCCAATCGCCTGGTCCGGACCTGCTGCAAGGACTGCGCGACGTCGGTTCGGAGCAATCCCGCCCCCGCGATCGCGAAGCTCGGCGGGAAGGAACCGGATGACCGCCCGGCCGAGGCCGAGGGGACCGAGGGCGCCTGATCAGTCGGGGTCGGCGGGGTTGGAGAGCATCGCGGAGAAGAGGTCGGGCCCACGCCCGCTCAGCGGCGCGTGCAGCCGGCGGAAGCGCTTGAGCTCCATTCCGCCACCGGACGCCAGCGACTGGACCTCGTCCCGGCCGAAGCCGAGGTGGACGTGTCCCATCGCCTCCACGAGGTCACGTCGGTCATGGGACATCATGTCGACGATGATCAACCGCCCCCCGGGTCGGAGGACCCGCCGGACCTCGCGGACGATGGCCTGGGGGTCCTGCTGGTGGTGGAGCACCAGCATCAGGATTGCGGCGTCGAGAGTCCCGGCCTCGATGGGGAGGGCATCGAGTTCCGCGCTCACGAATTCGACGTTGTCGAAGGCCTCGAGTCGCTTCCGCGCGGCGTCGAGCATCGCCGGCTCGCGATCGATCGCGAACACCCGGTGCACCACCGGGGCCAGCCGCTCGCTGGCGTCCCCGGTACCGCATCCGAGATCGGCGACCGTCCATCCCCCGGGAAGCAGCCCCAGGAGCGCCTCCTCGGTGAATCCGGTGCCGAAGAGCTCACGGCGGATCATGTGCCAGTCGGATCCGACCCGACCGAAGAAGGAGACCTTCTCGGAACGGCGTTCGAGGACCACCTGGCGGAGGCGGATCGCGTCGTCCTTGAACTCCCCCTCCTCCCGAAGCCGGGAGGAGGTGTGCTGCCAGAGGTCGTGCAGGTCCCCCTCGACCTCCTGCATTCGGTAGAGACTGGCCGTCCCCTCGGTGCGCTTGTTCAGGAGCCCGAGCTCGAAGAGCATCTTGAGGTGGCGGCTGACCGTCGACTGCGGCATGGCCAGCACCCGCGCCAGCTCCCCCACCCCGAGTTCCTGCTGCTCCAGCAGGCACAGGAGGCGGACCCGGGAGCGGTCGCTCAGGACCGAAAGGGTCGACAGCCAATCCTCACCGGCTGATGGATTGTTCTCGCGGTCCATGACGTGGATGGCTCCTGGTCGTGCAGGCGGGCCGCCGGGGCGCGACTGGCCGCGTCAGCGGCCGGGCGCGAGGCCGAGGGTAGGGCCGGGGATCTCGCCGTACTCAACGAGCATGACGTTGACGGCCTCGTCGTCGGGGGCGATCGCGTAGGCCTGGCGTAGCCGGCGGATCGCCTCGTCGGTCTGCCCCACCCTGCCCAGCAGGACCGCCGCGCGATAGTAGGGCAGGTAGGTGCTGCCATCCTCGATCGCGCAGGCGTTGGAGAGCGCCTCCATCGCGGTGTCGAAGTCATCCAGCTTCTCGGCGTAGTCGGCCATGACCAGCCAGGTGTCGACGCTCCGGTTGTCACGAGCACGATCGCGGAGCATCGTGAAGAGGCGGGTGTACTGCTTCTTGTTGAACAGGGCCTCGGCGAGGGCGTAGGTGATCGCATCGTCCCGGGGATCGAGGGACTGGGCGATCTCGAGGGCCGATTCGGCCTTGCTGTAGTCGCCGAGCTCCAGCTGGCAGAGCCCGTAGCGGTACTGGATCGGACCCTCGTGCGGTTCCCGGGCCAGCACCTCCTCGTACTTGGCCGCGGCGTCCGACCACTGCCCGTAATCGAAACTGCGATCCGCCTGCTTGAGGAGCTGAACGGTGGGAACCTTCTGGGGCGTGCAGCCGGTGGTGACGCAGGTTCCGATGGTGAGCAGGATGATTCCGAGGATGGTGGGTGCTGGACGCATGCGTCGCTCGCTCCGGGGCTGGGGTCGGGATTGACATGAGGATGACTGGATGATCATATCGAAGTGGGGCCGGTACGGAGAGCAACCGGGGATTCATCCACCAAGGAGCCGCGGGATCATGTCTGAAACGGGTCGGATCAGCCTCTGCCGGCATGAAATCCCCGGGGAACCAGTGCATTTCGACCTGTTCCTGGGTCCCGGGGGCGACGTCGACCCGGACGCACGGGTGCTCAGGACCTGGCGTCTGCCGGGGGATCCGAGCGGACTCGCCGTCGGGGAGGCGCTGGAGGTCACTCGCCTCGGGGCACATCGAGGCGCCTACCTCCACCTCGAGGGACCGACCGTGCCGAAGTCGGCCCCGGGGATCGTGTCCCCCGTCCGGAGGGGGACCTGCACCATCCGGGAGGAGGCGGGTGGCAGGCTGTTCCTCACGATAGACTGGGGCGATGGCGGGGAGGTCGGGCTGGAACTGACCGACGATCGGCTCCGGCGATCGGAAACGGGAGGCGACGACGATGAGCCGAGGAGGTCGTGAATGAACTGGCTGGACCTGCTTCTGGCGGTGTGCTTCATCGTGCTGGGGTCCGGGTGCACGGCCATCGTGCTGATCGGACTCCCGGGGACCTGGGTCATGATCGCGCTGGCATTCGGCATCACCCTCCTGCAGAGGGTGTGGGCCCCCGCGGACAGCGAATGGCTGGTGGCATGGTGGGTCTTCGTGGTGGCGATCGGCATCGGGATCCTCGGCGAGGTGCTCGAGTTCATGGCGGGCGCCCTCGGGGCCAGGAAGGGCGGGGCCTCGAAGCAGGGCATGTTCGGCGCCCTCCTCGGGGGGTTCGGCGGGACGATCCTGGGTACGTTCCTGATACCGGTCCCGATCGTGGGTTCCCTGATCGGGGCGATCGTGGGGTGCGGGGTGGGCGCGGTGATCGGCGAGCTGAGGGCGGCACCCGACGTCCGGATCCAGGACACCATCAAGCCCGCGACGGGTGCGGTGGTCGGCAGGGTCCTCGGCGCCGTGGCCAAGTTGCCCTGTGCGTTCGTGGTCTGGGTGATGCTCTCGGTTGCCCTGGTGTTGGAACCGGCCCGGAAGCTCTTCTGAACCCGGGACTCAGATGGTCGAATCCGTGACCCTGAGGACCTCCTCGACCGAGGTCATCCCGAGCTCGATCTTCGCGAACCCGTCGTCGCGGAGCGAGGACATGCCGCGCTCGATGCAGAGGCGCCTGAATTCCGTGACGTTGGGACTGGAGGCGATCCGGTCCCTGAGGAAGTCATCCAGCACCAGCAGCTCGTAGATCCCGCAGCGACCGGAGTAGCCGGTCTCGCGACATCTCGGGCAGCCGCCCCCCCGCCGGACGGTGTCGGGGTGGACGCCGTGCACCCGGAGGAAACCCGCGAGCTCCTCGGGAACCGACTCCGGTCTGGAGCATTCGGGACAGGTGCGCCGGACCAGTCGCTGGGCCAGCACCGAGTTGAGCGCCGCGCCGACCAGGAAGGGTTCGATCCCGATGTTGATCAGGCGGGTCACCGAACTCGGCGCGTCGTTGGTGTGCAGGGTGCTCAGCACGAGGTGCCCGGTCAGCGCGGCCTGGACCGCGGTGTTCGCGGTGTCCAGGTCGCGGACCTCGCCGAGCAGGATCACGTCCGGATCCTGGCGAAGCAGCGACTTCAACGCGGTCGCGAAGCCGAGCCCGATCACGTCGTGGGTCTGGATCTGGGTGATCCCCTCCAGGTGGTACTCGATCGGGTCCTCGACGGTGGAGATGTTGAGCCTCCGGACGTCCATCCGCCGGATCGAGGCGTAGAGGGTGGTGGTCTTGCCGGACCCGGTCGGGCCGGTGACGAGGATGATCCCATGGGGCTGCGAGATCTGCTTCTGCCAGGTGGTCAGCGCATCCTCCGTGAATCCGAGCTCGTCCAGAGTGACTTCGATCGACCTGGTGTCGAGGATCCGCATCACGGTCTTCTCGCCGGACGGGGTGGGAATGGTGGAGACGCGGAGGTCCATCCGCCGACCCGCGACGGTGACGCTGATCCTGCCGTCCTGGGGCAGGCGGCGTTCGGCGATGTCGAGGTTCGACATGATCTTGATGCGGGAGGTCAGGGCGCCGTGCATCTTCCGGGGGGGGCTCATCGCCTCCACGAGGATCCCGTCGATCCGGAATCTGATCCTGAGGGTCGACTCGCCGGGTTCGATGTGGATGTCCGAGGCACCGTCCCGGACCGCGGTCTGGATGACGTGGTTCACGTAGCGCACCACCGGCGAGGAATCGGCCTCCGCCTCGAGGTCGGCTCCGGGCTCGTCCCCCCCACGAACCTCGACCTCGTCGTCCTCCTCGACGTCGGCGAGCAGGTCGGAGAGGTCGATGGAGGCGTCCGGGTGTCCCCCGAGGGCGTCCACCGCCCGCCGTATGTCGGAAGGGACCAGGACCACCTGCTTGAGCACCGCCACCCCGAGACGACGCTTGATGTCCTCCATGAGGAACAGGTCGTCGGGATCGGTGGTGCCCACCACGATCCTCGACCCTTCGGTGCGAAGTGGAAGCACGTGGTGGTCCCGGCAGAAGTCGGCCCCCAGTCGCGCGATCAACCCGGCATCCCGCCCCTCCGCCCGGGAGTGCTCGAGACGCTCGAAGGCGAGCCCCGCCAGCCGGGCGGCCACCTGCTGCACCCCCGCCTCGTCGGCACCCGCCTCGATGAGCAGGCGCCGGATCGGGCGTCCCGGTGACTGGTCCGCCATGCGCCGGGCGGCCGCCACCTGCTCGGGGGTGGCGGATCCCGCCTCGAGCACGGCCGAGGGCAGGTCCACCACGTCCCGCGCCCCATCCGGAGGAGTCCAGAGTTCGCTGAGGGCGTCGTCGGGCCGGACCACCGCCGGGGCGGGCACCACGCCGGAATGGACGTCCGGACCGAGCCCGCTCCCGGACAGGTCGGGACGACCCGTGGGTTGCCTCGGGGGAGCGGGCGGTTCCGGGTCCTGGTCGACCGACTTCCCGATACCGAGGTCCTGCATCAGTTCATCGAACCGGTTGCTCATCGCCCGATCTCCCGGAGTGCTGCGTTCATTCGCCCGACCCCATCACCAGCGTGGCCTCGTGCCAGCAGTCGAGCTCGGCGTTGTAGCAGCCGAGGACCACCGAGCGTCGCGCGGTGGAGACGACCGAGAACTCGAGGTCCGTCCTTGCGATGTCGAAGGTGTCCCCGACCGCGAGCAGCACCCCCTCGATGTTGACCAGGGCACGAGTGGTCCCCCCCCCGAGGACGGACTTCAGCCGGAGGAGTGCCGCGGTGTCCTCGACCTCGCCCTGCCAGTCCGCACAGAGCGTCTCCCGGTCCGGCGGCGGGTCGGTGATGATCCTCTCCACCAGCGAGCCTTCCCGGCTCACCGCCGCGGGTCGCCAGGCGAGGAATGGATCCCGGTTCGCATGGAGGGCCAGGCCGCTCGAATCGGGGATCGCGAGTCGCCTCATGACGTCCACGTGGATCGGCTCCACCCGGAGCCGTTGCGGGAGGGAACCGGGCACGGGCATCGCGGCCGAACCGTCCCGGAGGGTCCTCATCGACCACAACCCCGCGACCGCCGTGACGAGGATGACGAACAGGACCACCCCGTTGCGGTCGACCCTCCGCATGGAAGTCGGACCGGAATCGGTGGTGAATGCATCACCACTCGAGAAGTCCATCGGGGTGGCCCGCTCGTCACCCTCCTCGAGGTGGGCATCGTCCTGCTCGGGGATCATCGATCGGCCTCCTTGTCTGGATCCGTGTAGATGGTGATGACCATCTCGGCCCGGATCAGGTCCTCCCCCGGGTCGGACCCGGGACGTGCGGAGCTCCGGGGCCGCTCGATGCGCAGGTCGAGGATGCGGGTGATCCTCGGCATCCGTTCGAGGTCGAAGAGGAACCGGTGGATGCCGGCGAAGGATCCCTCGATGACCGTCTCCAGGGGGAGTTCGGTGTAGTGGGAGGCGGATACGGTCTTCTCCCGCTTGAAGGACCTGATCACCAGCCGGTTCTGTTGTGCGATCTCCGCGATGCGCCTCAGGACGTCCTCGACCCCCGCCGCATCGGGGATCCGGGCCCGCAACTGACGGAGTGCGGACTGGAGGGTGGCCAGGGTGGTCTCCAGGTCGGCATTGATGGCCTCGACCTCCCTCAGCTCCTCGAGCTGGGCACGCTTGAGGTCGACGTCGATGCGGGCCGCGGAGATCGCCTGGTTCCGGGGGTGGAAGACGAAGGCCCAGGCGCCGATGGGCACCCCCACGAGGATCACGAAGAAGAGGACCTGCCGGGTTCGATTGCTCACGTCAACGGGCTCCTTCGGCACGAAGCGAGGAGTCGGGACCGGGGATCGCCCCCTGCTCCGGGAGGCGATCCTCGAACAGCTCGTCGACGATCGCATCACGGTCGAGTTCCATGGTGATGGTGAACTCCCTCATCTGCAGTTCATCCATGACCACGACCTGGGTGGAGTCCGGCATCACGGAACCCAGCAGCGGGTAGCCGGCGAGGGCGGCCACGTAGGTGGAGACGTCCACCTCGTCCGGGGCGAGTCCGGTCAGGGTGATGGTGGTGACGTAGGTCTTGGGAACCGGCGGGCCATCGACCGGCAAGCGGCCCCGGTCACGCACCGGGGCGGGTGCCGGACCTCGCGGCCGCAACCGGTCCGCCGATGGGTCGTCGCGCGGGACCGGGGGCCGGTATTCCTCGGATTCGAGGGTGAGCCGGGTCCAGCTCAGGCGCGGCGGCATTCGCTCGACGAGCCCGTCGATGAGGATCGAGCGAGGGACCCGCGAAACCAGCGCCGCGGCCAGTTCCGCACGCTGGACGAGGTCGTCCCGGGCGACCTTCAGCTCCTCCATGTGGGTGATCTTCTCGCTCACCTCGGCGAACTCCGCGGCGACGGCCCGCTGTCGCACCCGTACGGACTCCCATTGCCGGTTGGTGACCAGGAACGCCGCGACGACCCCGCTCATCACCACGAGGAACAGCAGGACCCCGAGGCCGGTGCGTCGGATCTCCCGACGCTCGCTGACGTAGTCCTGGGGTATGAGGCTGGAATCGTTCATGCTCGGTGTCCATGGTCGGGAGAGATCAGAGGTCGACGGGGGCGGTGCACAAGCCGCAGGCGGACCCCCAGGAGGGTGAAGCGCGTCCGGGTTCGGGGAGCATCGGGTCGTGGGGTCCGGCCGCGAACCTCGCGAGCGGATCGCCCAGCTGGGCGGGCACGTGAAGCGACCTGGCGAGCCCGCGGCAGAGGCCGGTGTTCCGGGATTCCCCACCCAGGAAGATCAGCCGATCGATTCCCCGACCCGGGAAGAGCCTCGCGTGGTGGCGGACGCACATCGCAAGCTCGTCCGACATGCTCTCGAGCAGCTCCGAACAGTCCTCGGACGCCACCAGCAACGCGCCGTCCGGGGAGCCGGGGTCCGGGATGATGCCGGGACCGCGTCGTTCGCCCGTGGTGGATGTGGCGGGACCCGGTCCGACCGCGGTCGATCCCCCGTCCTTGGCCAGGCCCGCCCGGAGCATGGCCAGGCCGCCGGGATGCGGGACCGGTTCGCGGGCCGTGGAGGGGCGAATCCCGTCCCCGTTGACGCATTCGTCGATCCGGCGGATGCGGGCGGTGAACGTGTCGGTGCCGGAACGTTCGGCGATCAGCTCGTCCAGCTGCCTGCCACCGATCTGGACCTGCTTCGCGAAGACCAGCTCGTCGCCATGGGTGATGGCGACCTTCATCCCCCCCCACCCCAGGTCGACGTACATGGAACAGGCCGAGGCATCCCCGAGGCGCCGGTTGAGGTGCGGGAAGGCTCCCGCGATCGAGAGCACCTGCGGATGGAGCCCGACGAGTCGGTACCTGAAGGACCGGAAGAGCTCGACGTAGCGCATCGAATCCTCCCTGGTCATCGCCCAGCACAAGAGCTCCGAAACCGCGCGTCCCTCTCGGGTGGAACTGGCGATGGGCTGGGATCGAAAGACCAGTGAACCGGGCATGCGCTCGAGCTGCGCCTCGAGCTCCGCACCGGCGAGGGCATGCTGGCCGAGCGGATCCGTACGCTCCACCTGGACCGGCCGGACCAGCACCTGGGTGGCGAGCGGGGCGCAGACCACGCGTCGTCCCCGGAAGCCGTGGGCCCTGAAGAGGCCGGGAAGCTCGGTCTTGAGGAAGCGCGCCCGCTTCTCGACGTCGATGCGTACGGGGTCGGGGACCTCCAGCTCGGCCGTGGCGTGCAGGCTCGGTACCTCCCCGAGCACCACCTGCAGGACCTTGATGGAAGCGGTCCCGACGTCCACCGCGATCGGCGAGAGCTGCGATGGCAGCATTGAAAGACCCATGACGTGCTCCTGACGACCGACGGCGCTCGAAGGTACCGACGCTCAAGAATCGACCGGATCGAGGCCCGGGATTAGACGGAAGTACAGTCAACGCATCGGTTTAGGAGGCCTGTCGGGGCGGGGTTATCCGATAAGTCCCCTCAGGCGTCAAGCAGTCGCGCCTCGACGAGGGGCATGGCGGTGGCGAGCCCTTCGAAGGCGGCGGGCAGGTCCCAGACCTGCTGATCGCGATCCCCGGTGGTGTTGCTCACCACCCTGAGCTCGATGGCGGGGACGCCCTGAAGGAGGGCGGCGTGCAGGACCGCGGCTCCCTCCATCGCCTCCACGAGCGCGGAAGTACGACGGTGCACCTCGAGGGCGGCCTCGTCGGTCCCGGAACAGCTGGCCACGGTGGCGATGGGGCCGCAGGTCCCGAGGTTCCGAAGGGATTCCAGCAGCCCGGGGTCCGCGGGAACCCGGTTCCCCTCGAAGGGCCCGAGCGGAAACCCGAGCCCGGTCATGTCCAGGAAGCCGTCGGGGACGAGCAGCCCTTCCTCGTGGTACACGGATTCGGAACCGATGACCAGTGCGCCGGGGTCCAGCGGAGGATCGATGCCGGGCAGCGCCCCGGCGACCCCGACCGAGAGGACCGCATCGAAGGGGCCGTCCTCGACCAGCGCCAGGGTGGTGGCGGCGGAGGCGTTGGTGCGACCCACGCCGGCCGCGAGGATCCGGGCGTGGTGCATGCCGTCGCAGCAGGCGCTTTCGGCGTCCACGGCACAGACCACGAGCAGTCTCACGACTCCAGCCCACCGGCGAGCGCGGCGGAGAGACCCTCGAGGGGAACCACGACCTGGCTGCCGGCCTCCAGGTCCTTCACCAGGACCTCGCCCCCCGCCAGTTCGTCGCCCAGCACCACGGCGTGCCGGGCGCCGGCACGGGAGGCCTCCGAGAGCAGCTTGCCGAGGTTGCGCGTGGACTTGTGGCTCCGTCGGGCGTGGAGACCCGACCGCCGGAGGTCCGTGAGCAGCCGGCCCGTGAAGACGTCGCCGGATTCACTGGTGGAGACCACGAACACGTCGGGAGGCTGGATGAGGTCCGCACCGGGCTGCTCGCCCAGCAGGCCGAGTTCCTCGAGGACCAGCGAGAGGACCACGTCCCCCATCCCGAAGCCGCAGGCAGGGGTCGGGGGACCGCCGAACAACTCGACCAGTCGGTCGTAGCGTCCCCCACCGGCGATCGCACGTTCCGCGCGCCCCGCATCGAAGATCTCGAAGACCGCCCCCGTGTAGTAGGCGAGACCGCGGACGATCCCGGTGTCCACCACGCACCAGTCGGCGAGTCCGGCGGAGCGCAGGCCCTCGGTGAGTTCCCCGAGCCCTTCGAGGGCGGAGACCGGGACCCCGAGCAGTTGCGCAAGCTGTTCCGGAGGGTCGTCCAGCGGTCGGGTCAGACCCGCGGCCTTGTCGAAGCGCTCGATCGCGGAGTCGTCCAATCCCAGTCCCTGCACCGAGCCCCTGAAGTCCGACTCGTCCATCCGGTCGCGACGATCGAGCAGCTGGAAGGCCTCCGGGAGGTTCTGGTCCGGGACGCCGAGTGCCTTGAGCACCTCGGCGATCGATTCCCGATGGCTGAGCCTGACCTTGACCTGGTCGGGCCCGAGTCCCAGTCGCTCCAGGGCGAGCAGTGCGGTCGAGATCACCTCCACGTCGGCGCTCGCGTCCTCCACGCCGAGGACGTCGACGTTCCACTGGACGTGCTCGCGCAGCCGGCCCCGCTGGGGACGCTCCGCCCTGAAGAGGCTCGGCATGGAGAACCACTTGGTGGGGACCGGAAGGGACTTGCCCCTGGCGGCCGCCATCCTCGCGAGGGTGGGGGTGAATTCCGGTCGCAGGGCGTAATCGTCCTCGCCGCCGTCCCGCCTGAACGAGAACAGCTGCGACACGATCTCCCCCCCGCTCTTCACGGTGTAGAGCTCCAGATGCTCGAACATGGGACCGTCGATCTCGCAGAAGCCGGAGTCGATCGACGCGGAACGCCAGGCGGCCTCGACGTGCCGACGGATCGCCATCCGTTCTGGATAGAAGTCTCGGGTGCCCTTGGGGCCTTGGAACGAGGAGCTTGGTGGCATGACTTGGTCCGGGGCGATTCTAGATCATCCCGGTGCAAGTCTCATCCGTGGGGCGGGCCCAAGTCCGCTCTTCCCGCCAGATCCCCCCGCGGATCCCGGGCGACGCGTGCACCGGGACCGGTCCACGCGAATCGGTTCCGGTCAGTCGCGACGCCTGCGGAACACCAGCCCGCCCAAGCCCGCCAGGGCCACCACGCCGGGGGCGGGGACCTGGGTGACGACCAGGTTGAGGCGCCACTCCTCGAGCGAGAGGCTGGTCTCCTGGGCCCAGACGGTGTAGGCACCGGCACCGAGCGGCCCTTCGAAGCCCAGCGCACCAGGTGCCTGTCCCATCGCCGGCAGAAGATCCGTCCCGACGTCCGCGAGTCCCATCAGCGAATAGCCGAGGAGGGGCGCGGGGCTCAGTGAGGTCGGAGGGGAGGGAAACTGGCTGCCGCTGGCGATCCCGATGAATCCGAGGTTCTCGGCAGGCGTGGTGGTGTACGCCTCGAGGATGAAGTTGGACAGCTGGTACCCGGTCTCGATGGTGAAGGTGAAGTACTCCCGATCGGGATCACCCGGCAGGTCGAGACTGGTGAAGAGGACGAGGTTGCTGCCCTCGGCGAGCGTGATCCCCGTCGGAGCGAGGTAGTCCTCGGACAGGTCCCCGTCGAGGGTCTCGTCCCAGACGACGTCCGCGGAGGCGGCGTGGCCGAGGAGGGTGACTCCGACGAGGATGGTGAGGTAGGTACGGTACGACATGACTTTGCTGCTCCTGATGTTCACGAGGCGAACCCAGCCATCGCGGTCCGGTAGGTGGTCCTGGACCTCCCGGACACGGGGGATCGGGACCATGGCTGCTGGTTGTTCGGGCCCTTCACCCAACGTCCTCCCTTGGACGAGTCGCCGATGGTAGACGCCTCGTGGACGCCTACGCCATCAAAATGCCACCAAATGCCCTGCCGGCCACCTTCCGGAGGTCAATTGGCGTGAAATCACCCCTGGGGACACCGTGGGGCCGGACGAGGTCCATGATCCGAAAAAAAACACGATGCCGCCCCGAGAGGCGGCATCGTGCGAATTCATAACTTCCTCTTCGTGGAGCGGAGCTCCGGATCAGAAGCTGGATGACCGCAAATGGCTGGGTTCATCCATCCACTGGTCGTGTCGTTTGGCCCCGCAAGATGGGAGTCATCGGGACCGAAACGACGTAGACCGGTGAAAACGGTTCGGATTGCTTGACCACACCTGTGTGTGTGTGTGTTGGGAGTCGTGGCGTAGACAAACAAACAAGGAACCGGTGCGAGGCTGCCTCTCTCAATGCAACCACGCGCGAATATCCAGCGAACAGCTCGCTGTTTCCTGTCCGGGATGTCCCACCAATCGGCTGCGTGCCCATCGCTCTCTCAACGTAGGGCCGAGGCAGGGAGCACGGAGAGAGTGTTCCAAACCTCACGCAGTGACACCGTTATAGGTGGGGCTCGGGGACCTTGCAAGGGCGAAAGACGGAAAAAAAGCGTCCAGGGGTCTGCGAACCGGTCCCGGGGACCGTTATCGAGCAGGTCCCGGGCCGGGACTCACCATTCGGGGCCCCCGGTGTAGCGCCCGAAGACGTCCCCCATCGCCTGGACCATCTCCCCGAGGGTGCACTTGGCCATGGCACCCTCGACCAGTGAGTCCATCACGTTCTCGTCGTTCCGGGCCGCCTCCCGGATCGCGTCCAGCGCCCGGCCGACCTGCTCGTCGTCGCGACGGGAACGGAACTCGGCGAGCCGGTCGCACTGGTCGGTCTCGACCTCGTAGGGAATCTGGAGGATCTCGACCTGGTGGTCGTCACTTCCCTCGTTGTAGGCGTTGACCCCGACGATGATCCGGTCGCCGGCCTCCATCTCCTGGCCGAATCGATAGGAAGCCTCCGCGATCGAACGCCTGAAGTAGCCGCGGTGGATTCCCTCGACCACGCCACCCATCTCGTCGATCTCGGCGAAGATGTCGAGCGCATCGGACTCCATCTGGTCGGTGAGCGCCTCGACGAACCAGGAACCACCGAGCGGATCGGCGGTCCGATGGACGCCGGTCTCGTGGGCGAGGATCTGCTGGGTGCGCAGGGCGACCCGGACCGCGGTCTCGGTCGGCAGGCCGAGGGTCTCGTCCATGGAGTCGGTGTGCAGGCTCTGGCAGCCACCGAGGACGCCGGCCATCGCCTGGTAGGCGACCCGGACGATGTTGTTGAGCGGCTGCTGCTCGGTGAGGGAGCACCCGGCGGTCTGCACGTGGGTCCTCATCCAGAGGGATCGCTCGTTCTTGGCCCCGTAGCGCTCGCGCATGACGGTGGCCCAGATCCGCCTCGCCGCACGAAGCTTGCAGATCTCCTCGAAGAACTCGTTGTGGGAGTTGAAGAAGAAGGAGAGTCGCGGGGCGAACTGGTCGACGTCGAGCCCGCGCTTGATCGCTGCCTCGACGTATTCCATCCCGTCCCGCAGGGTGAAGGCGAGTTCCTGGACCGCGGTGGATCCCGCCTCACGGATGTGGTAGCCGGAGATCGAGACGGAGTTCCAGCGGGGGCAGTGCCGGGAGGCGTACTCGATGGTGTCGACGACCAGCTTGACCGAGGCCTCGGGTGGGTAGATGAACTCGTTCTGGGAATGGAACTCCTTCAGAATGTCGTTCTGGAGGGTCCCGCCGATCTCGGAGAAGGGGATCCCTCGTTCCCTGGCCATCGCGAGGTACATCGCCCAGATCACGCAGGCCGGTCCATTGATCGTCTGGCTCACGGTGACCTTGTCGATGGGGATGTCCGCGTAGAGGCGATGCATGTCGTCGATGGTGTCGATGGCGACCCCGCAACGACCGACCTCGCCCGAGGAAAGCGGATCGTCGGAATCGCACCCCATGAGGGTCGGCAGGTCGAAGGCGGTGGAGAGACCGGTGTTTGCCTTGGTCCCCTTGGCGTTCTCGAGCAGGTACTTGAAACGCTTGTTGGTGTCGTCGGCGGATCCGAAGCCCGCGAACTGGCGCATGGTCCACAGTCGCTTGCGGTACATCTGCTCATGGATGCCGCGGGTGAATGGGTAGATGCCGGGACTGGCGATCCTGGGATCGGCGCCGTCGGGGGTGGTGGCGTCGTCGGTCACCACCGATCCGGGGCCGTAGCAGGGATCCACCTCGTAGCCCGAGATGGTCACCCCTTCAGGGTCGGTGCTCTGGGGTTCGTTGGCGGTCGAGGGAAGGTTCTTGTCGAGTTGACTCATGATCTGTTCCTGGATGAGGGTCGGCGCTCCCGGTCATCGTACCGCCGGGCTCGCGCGCGACTCCACTGGAAAGCGGGCTCGACCGGCAAATGGGGCTCAATCGTGCTCGTAGACGCCGTGTCCGGTCTTGTCCCCCAGTCGGCCTGCATTGACCAGCTGGCGAAGTCGGGGGCACGGGAAGTACTTCTGGTCGCCGAGTTCGTTGTAAAGCACCATCATGATGTGGTGGCACACGTCCAGGCCGATGAAGTCCGCGAGTCGGAGGGGCCCCATCGGGAACGCGCAGCCGAGCTTCATGATCCCGTCGATCGCCTCGGGCTCGGCCACGCCATCCATCCACGCGTAGAAGGCCTCGTTGATCATCGGCATGAGCACCCGGTTGGAGACGAAGCCCGCCCGGTCATTGGCCAGGATCGGGGTCTTGCCCATCCCCTCGGCGAGTGCGATCGTGCGATGCGCGGTGTCCTCGCTGGTCTGGAGACCGGTGATCACCTCGACGAGCTTCATGACCGGCACGGGGTTGAAGAAGTGCATCCCGATGACCCGGTCGGCACCGTCTGGAAGGCTCGAGGCGATGTCGGTGATCGAGATCGAGGAGGTGTTGGTGGCCAGGACGACCTGTGGGCCGAAGGTGGCGTGCATCTGCTGGAAGATCCTCTTCTTCAGCTCGGCGTCCTCGGTCGCGGCCTCGACCGCCCAGTCCGCATCCGACGCCCCGGCGAGGTCCGTCAGGTGCTCGATCCGTGACAGCGCGGCTTCCGAGTCCTCCTGGGAGATGCGCTCCTTGTCGACGCTGCGCTTGAGGGTCTTGGCGTGGTAGGCGTTCGCTCGGTCGAGCTGCTCCTGGGAGACGTCGATCTGCCAGACCTTGAGCCCGCTCATGGCGGCGGTCAGGGCGATCCCCGATCCCATCGCACCGGCACCCACGACGGCGATGCTGTTCACTTCGGACATGGTTGGTTCATTCCTTGGGGAGGTCGAAATGGTCACGCGGTCCCCGGTTTCCCGAGGCCGAAACGGTTGAACATCCTAACCCCGCCCCCAACCCGATTCATCAGGCCTCGCGGGGTGGTGCGAAGGGATCAGGATGATTGGAATCGATCCCGGGAATTTCATTGACAAACGGCACGGGACCCAGTCAGATATAAACGATCGATTATCTTTCGCCCTGGCCAGCGGTCTGCGGCGCCCAGAAACGGGCGGATCGTTGAATCGGGGACCGAGCAAAGGGGTTATCGGATTCACCTCGAACGCTCGACCCGGTGAGGTGCCCAGGCACTCGCCGGGCATTCCGGCCGCAGCCCACGTGCCCCGGGATCCCCATCCGTTGTCCGACGGCACTTCCGGATGGGAAGCGGACCAGGCAGGTCCACGCCTCGCTGCTGCCTGCCGTGACCCCCTGCGCGAAGACGATCGGCGCGGACGACGGGGGCATCCCGAGCTGGAACGCTGACCGACCCAAGGTCTCCTCCTGGAAACGAACCGCGGGAAGGGCTCGGCCTTCCCGCGGTTCGTGCACTCCATCCGATCGATGGGGTGTTCAGCCGTTCCACTCGAGCAGTTCGGGGCCCGTGTACTCGGCGAGGGGGCGGATGATCCGATTGTTCTGGTGCTGCTCCATGATGTGTGCGCACCAGCCGGTGATGCGGCTCGCGACGAAGATGGGGGTGTACTGGGGGACCGGAATGCCCATGGCGAAGTAGGTCATGCCGCAGGGGAAGTCGACGTTGGGGTGGATGTTCTTGGAATCCAGCATGATCTTCTGGACCGCATCGCCCAGGTCGAACCACTTCCTGGTGTCCGGGTTCTCCTGCTCGGCGTAGCGGATGCCCCAGTCCCGGAGGATGCCGGCCCGGTGGTCACCGTTCTTGTAGACCCGGTGGCCGAAGCCCATCAGCTTGCGCTTCTCGGCGAAGGCACGCTCCATCCAGGCGTCGACGGTCATGTCGCCGGAGGCGGTGTCCTCCATGATGTCCTTGAGCATCTCCATCGCGGCCTCGTTGGCGCCGCCGTGGAGGTTGCCCTTGAGGGCGCCGATCGCGCCGCAGACCGCGGAGTGCATGTCGCTGTTGGTCGAGGCGATGACGCGGGAAGTGAAGGTGCTCGCGTTGAAGTCGTGCTCCGCGTAGAGGATGAGCGAGACGTCCATGACCCTGGCCGCGATCTCGCCGGGCTTCTGGCCGGTCATCAGCCAGAGCAGGTTGGCGGCATGGGAGAGGGAGGGATCGGACTCGATGCGGGGCAGGCCGTCGAGCGCGCGCTGGTGGGTGCCGACGATCACCGGGATGGTGGCCAGCAACCGCTTGGACTTGCGCAGCTCGGCCTCCGGCCCGTTGTCGCCGCAGTCGGGGTCCTCGTGGGCGGCGAGGGAGATCGCGGTGCGGAGCACGTCCATTGGATGGGCGTCCGGGGTCTCCCGCGCGATGCGCTCGACCGTGGACAGCACGCCTTCCCCCAGCCCGGACCGCATCTGGGCGAGCTCCTCGCTGAACGCGTCGAGTTCCCCGGACGAAGGCTTGTGTCCGACCAGCAGCAGGAAGGCCACCTCCTCGAAGGAGGCGTTGGCGGCGAGGTCGGCGATCTCGTAGCCGCGGTAGATCAGCTGGGTCTGGTTCACCGCGCAGACGGCGGTCTCGCCGATGGTCTGCCCCGCAAGGCCACGGGTGTCGGCTTCCTTCTTGGTCGTGGACATGTGGGTTCCTCTCGTGATTCGTGCCCGCTTCGGTTCGATTATGGTGTGAGGGGAGATCGTAGCAGAACGCAGCCGGGGTGAACGCGAGAGGAGCCACAGGATGCCCAGGGAACGACAGAAGCACCATCAAGGACGGCACAGGGCGGGATCGTGGAGCACGAATCTCCTCGCGGTGATGCTCGGGGCGGCCGGTCTCTGCGCGGGGTGCACCCCCGGCGTGGTCGGGGTCCCGGAGGAACTCCCCCCGTTCTCCGCGAGCAGCCTCGAGTGCGCGCGGTGGATGGCGGGCTCGTTCGCGGACGACGGGCAGGCATGCCGACTGAACCAGGCGCGGATCTGGGATGAACGAACCGACGGCATCTGGTTCTACTCGGAACTCGAGGCCGGGGCCTCGCCGGACCGGACCGTGCAGCAGACGATCCTGCGACTCAACGACGACCTCGATGGAGGGCTGTTGATCGCGTGCTATCGCCTCCCCGGGGCGGGAGCGAACTACCTCGGCGACTGGCGCACCCCGTCGGCATTCGACCGGATCGACCCGGGCATGCTTCGGTCGATGGGGGGCTGCTCGATCCACCTGGAGTCGATGGATGGTGGATTCGGCGGCTCGACCCGGGGCGAACGCTGCACCTCGACGCTCCCGGGAAGCTCGTACCAGACCACGCGACTCCAGCTCGGTCCCGGGGGGATCACGATGTGGTTGAGGGGCTTCAACGGCGAGGGGACCCAGGTCTTCGGACCGGCGCGGCCGGGCTGGACCCTCGAACGGGTCGACGCACGGACCGGCACGGACTAGGTGCTGCTCCCGGGGAAGTGCCACGGTTCGCCGGGCCGGTAGCCGAGCGTCCGGTAGAGCTCCTCCCTCGTCTGCATCCCATCGAGCAGGGACTCCACCGATCCCCGGGACTTCAGGACCTCGAGGCCCCTGGTCACGGCTCCCATAGCCACCCGCATCATGCTCAGGGGGTAGATCACGATCGAGTAGCCCAGGGCTCCGAATTCATCGAGGGTGATCGACTCGGTCTTGCCGAATTCCGTCATGTTGGCGAGGAGCAGGCCGGGACACGCCTCCGCGAAGGTGCCGAACTCCGAGGCGTTCGCGAGCCCCTCGGGGAAGATCATGTCCGCCCCGGCCGCCCGGTAGGCGTGGGCGCGTTCGATCGCGTCCTCCATCGAGGTGACCCCCCGGGCGTCGGTGCGGGCGATGATCAGGAAGTCGGGGTCGATCCTCGAGCCCGCCATGGTCCGGATCTTCTCGCACATGTCCTCGCAGGAGACCAGCCGCTTGCCGTCGAGGTGCCCGCAGCGCTTGGGGAACACCTGGTCCTCGATGTGGAGCGCCGCGGCCCCGGCGTGCTCGTACTCGTGGATGGTGCGGGCCGCGGATTCGAACTCGCCGTAGGCGGTGTCCGCGTCGACGATGACCGGGAGGCCGGACGCGCGGGCGACCTCCTTGATGGTTCGGCACATCTCGGTGAGCGTGATCAGTCCGATGTCGGGGTAGCCCGCGACGTTCGCGGTCGCACCCCCGGAGATGTAGGTGGCCTGGAACCCGGCCTCGGCGATGCAGCGGGCCACGAGCGCGTTGAAGGCGCCCGGTACGGCGACCACTCCCGACTGCATGGCCGTCCTCAGGGTGCGACCGGGATGTTCGGGACTCGGCATGGGGCGTCGATCACCTTTCAACGACCAGTCTACCGATTCGCCCGTCGCCCGGGGCGTCAAGCGCCACGCTGAGCCGCCACGCCTCGTCGTCCCGGGCGTAGGTCCGGAAGTTGGGCGCGCCGTCGTCGTTCATGACGAAGCTGAACCGGTCCAGACCGAGACGGTCCGCGACGCGGAAGAACCCCACCGAGGGACCGAGGGATCCATCGTGCCGGGTGACGGGCATCGGGAACCTGCGAAGCTCGCTCCTGAGTTCGCCCGGGATCGGGGGTTCCGCGACTCCCTCGAATCGGTAGCCGTCGAGACGCAGGTGGTCGATCGCCGATTCGATGGATGCCTGCATGCCCGGCAGGGATTCGAGCGTCCGGTGGCTCCAGCCAAGCAGCGTGACCCCGGCCCCGGGACCGGGACCGGAGCTCCGCAGCGCCAGGAGCGAAAGGTCCTCGCCGGGCAGGCGAAGGACCTCGTCCCGCCAGCGCGATCCGGGAGCGGACGCCCCGACGGCTTCCAGGTCCCCCACCAGCCAGGTCACCAGCAGCACCAGCGCGCAAGCACCGATCAGGAGCAGCTTCAAGGACGGTCGCTCGGTGCGCGGGGAGGCCGTCACCACCGAAGATCGGGCCGGGTCGTCGGCGCCGACGACCGGGGGGGGCGGGGTGGCCGGGGAGGCGACCGGACGCGGGACGGCATCGAGGGCCCCCTCGGCGACCCCGGAGGAAACACCTCTTCCCGACAGGGAAGGCAGGTCGGCGGGTCGGGCGCTCCACACGTCGGCGAGGCGGCAGGCGGCGTCGAGGTCTGCGAGCATCTCCCCCACCGAACCGTAACGCTGGTCGTAGTCCGCCATGGCACGCCGCACGATCCAGTCGAGGACCGGGGGGACGGGCGCGGGGAAGCGGGTGAGGCCGCCCTGGGCGGGGAAGTCGTTCGCGAGCACGAAGTACAGGACGGCACCCGCGGCGTACACGTCGAACCTCGCACCATCGATCGCCTCGACCTTGACCCCCCGCAGCGACATGCGGACCAGCTCAGGGTCGCGGAAGTACTCGGTGCCATGCGTGGTCAGGGTGAGTCCCGAGGAAAGGGGCGTCACGAGCCCGAGGTCCACGAGGTGGGCGCGTCCGTCGTGCACCACGAGGTTGTCCGGCTTCACGTCCTTGTGCCAGAGCCCGGCACGATGGAAACGGTCCAGGTCGCGCAGCAGGTCCCGAACGTGGTCCAACCCGAGGCCCAGCGCCCCCCCATCGAGGCCCGAGGGTCCGGCGGTCCGGTGCAGGTCCTCGACCACCCGGGTGAGGGTGTGACCCGGGTGGTACGGCATCGCGTACCAGAACCGCTCCTCGGAAAGGTGGTGCTCGAGCACCAGCCCGAGGTTTCGTGCCGCCTCCAGGGCACGCGATTCACGGACGATCGAGGGCAGGGTCGATCCCTGCCGGAGATCGAAGGACTTGATGACCACCCGGTGGTCGGCGACCGAGGTGGGTCGTGATCCGGAACCAATGGGTTCGGCCACCCAGAGGCTGGCCCCGGATCCGCCGGAGGGAAGCCGACCCAGGACGCGGTATCCCTCGAAGGCCGGGGGTCGTGGCGGCGAGGGGATGACCCGCGAACCCGGCGAATCGACCGAGGCACCCCGGGGACCACCGGGGGTCCGGGCGGGACGGGTCGAGCGTGGCAGCAGCCGGCGGCAGTCGATCACCTGCGAGGGGAGTCGGCCGACCACCGAGTCGGCGAATCGAGCGGGACCGAACAGTCTGAGCGGTCGGTAGACCAGCACCGCCACCACGCAGCCGAGGACCACCGCCAGGTTGCGGCCGAAACGATCGGCACGGAGGTTCGCCGCCCGCCAACGGCCCGCGATGAGGTTGGTCAACGCCATGAATCCGTTGAAGGGGAGCCCGAGCAGGCCGAGCACCAGCCAGGTCGAATCCGCGAGGAGCCCGGAGGCCAGTGCCCCCAGGCGGCCGACCAGCAGCGCGAGGAACCACAGCACGGAACGAAGGAACAGCAGCCCCAGCCCCAACACCACGGCACCCAGGACCAGGGTCGCCAGCAGCGCGAGGAACGAGCCAGCGGTCAGGCCGACCAGCAGCGCGGGTTCGAGGGCCGGATGGGTCACGTGATCGATCCTTCCATGGTCTGGGTCATGACCGGGAGGCCGAGAGGCCGTTCGGTTCGACCGATTCGGGAGGTGCGTGCCAGAGATCGCGTATCGCCTCGTCGAAGAGGCGGTCGTCGGAGGTCAGGCCGGCCGCCTCCGCCTCCACCAGCTCCTCCTCGGTGAAGCTGTAGGTCTCGATCGCCAGCCTCAGCTCCGAACGGAGCCGATCCCGCACCCGTCGGGCATGGCGGGTCACGGTCGGTTCGCTGATCGAGAGCTGGCTGGACACCTCGCGCCCGGGGACCCCCTCCAGCACGCGAAGCCTGAAGACCTGGAAGTGCAGGAACTCGCTCGCGGACTCGGTCGCGCGGAGCGCGGCCAGGACCTTGGCCCGGAACATGCTTCGTTCGAACAGCTCGTCCGGCCCGGGCCCCCCCCACTGGGACATGAATCCCTCATCCAGGGAGAGCGCCCGCCGTCCTCCCCCGCGCTTGCGGGCGTTGCGGCGGTCCAGCTCGTCGAACAGCACGTGCCGCGCGATCGCCAGGAGCCAGCTGCTGAACCGGACCCCGCGTCCGGGGTCGAAGCGGTCGATGGAGGTGGACAATTCCGCCAGGGTCTCCTGGGTGAGGTCGAGGACCGTCTCCCGGCCGACCGATCCCCGCGCCCAGCGATCGAGCTGCCCCCGGATGACCGGACCGAACACCTCCCAGAGCTCGAGCCAGGCAGCCTCGTCACGATCACGCAGGCGCGCGACGAATCGTGTGGTGAGTGGGTTCATTCTGATCACGACCCCTTCTTCGGAGACGCACCCGGTGGATTTCAGGATTCGGGCCGGAACGTGAAATTACCGGGTCGGGGATCCCAAGAGGTGGAGGCGGCCTCGTTCGAGGGCGCCATTCCAGGCTCGACCGGACGGGCACACAGGACAAGTTAGGGCGCTTCGATCGCCCAGTACAGGAGTTTGACCATGATTTCATTCTGCACGAAGCACCTTCTGAGATGGAGCCTGATCGCCACGGTGGTGGTCGGGGGGGCCACCTTCCTCGTGGGACCCGACCGGATCGCGGCGGGCTTCCAGCAGGTCAGGACCATCGCCGGGGAGACGATCGACGACCTGGTCGACGACCCGGTCGCCCTGCGGCGCCAGCTCGAGGGCCTCGCCGAGCAGTACCCGGACCGCATCGGGGAGGTGAAGGGCGAGCTTGCCGAGGTCGAGGGCCAGCTGCGCGAGCTTGAACAGGATTCCCTCGTGGCGGACCGGGTCGTCGAACTGACGACTCGGGACCTCGGCGCGCTGAAGTCACGCCTCGCGGGCGGGGGGAATGAGTCGGTGACCGGCCACAAGGTGCTGGTCGGCCACGATGCTGGATCGGTGGCACCCGAACAGCTGAGGAGCGAGGGACGCCGGATCGTGGGGATCCGGGCCGCCTATCGGGACCGGATCGAAGGCAATCGACAACAGTCGCTCCTTCTCGAACGGCAACGGCAGAGACTGCAGGACATCCTCGGAAGGCTCGAGGCGGAGTACGGGGAGTTCGAGGCCAAGCTCTGGCAGCTCGACCGACAGATCGATTCGATCGAGCGGAACGAACGCCTGATCGCCATGACGAGGGAGCAGCAGGCGATGCTCGACGAGTTCGAGAAGCTGGGGAAGGTCGGCAACCTGCGCCAGCTGGAAGCCAAGCTCTCGGAGCTGCGAACCACCCAGGAGGCCCAGCTGCAGACCCTCGAGCTGCGGGGGGTGCGTGGCGAGTACGAGCAGCGAGCCCTTGAGGCAGTCGAGGTGGACCGGTCGGGAGACGAGGAATCCTCCCGTTCCGGGGACCTCGCCTGGCTCGACTAGCCGGAGCGCGGATCGGTCGGGCGTGCCTACCAGCGGACGCGAGGCTGCCAGGACGCCCGACCGGTTCTCGGGTCGCGTTCGATCACCCACTCGATCGTGACGCTTCCGGAACCCGGCTGCTCGAGATGCAGTGCGGCCGGTGGTGCGGGCACACCACGTTCCCGCAGTTCCCGGGGCGACGGTGGGTTCCGGGCTGGCTTGAATCCCACCTCGAGGGTCGTGGGAAGCCGAGCGAGGAGCCGGGCGCAGAACGGATCGACGTCTCGTGCGGGATCATCGGCCCATCGAGCGCACGCTGCCCGGAGCACGGTCCCGTCCTCGATCCGGTTGGATTCGATCTCCGCGTGGGCCAGCACGGGGCGGATGCACAGGGCCAGGCGACGCAATCCGGTCACCGGTCCGCTCTCGAGGTTGGCGAGGTGCCGCAGGAACGGGTCATCCGAATCGGGATCCGGCGCACCGCGGATCGGGGGTCGGCCGGGGACCACGTCCCGGTCGGCCAGCTCACGGATCGCCGACCGGAGCCAACGCGGACCTTCGGGGTCGCCGCCGTGCATGAGGTAGTGGACGACGGCCCAGGACTGGGCCTCCATCAGCCCGGCCTCCCCCGCGCGCTTGCGACGCTCCCATGACTCCGCATCCAGCTCGAACAACACGTCGAAGTCGAGCAGCTCGTCGGTCTCAAGGGCTTCGCGAAGCAGGGTCGGGAACCCCACGGGTGGCTCGCCCTGCACCAGCGCCCCGTCGACGAGGTGGAGGGCACCCACGTACTGCGCGAGTCCCTCCTGCAACCAGGGTGGCACGAGGGTGCCGAAGCGAGGCAGGAGGTACTGGTCGAGGACCGAGGACTTGAGGTCCTGCTGGATCGTGAGGGGATCGGACCCACCGAGGGCGAGGGCGATGACCTGGCCCTCGTCGGCGACGAAGCTGCAGGCGGTCCCCCGCTCTCGGAGGTCGGTGACGATGAATTCGGTCCTGACCACCAGATCCAGCTCCCGGGGATCGTCGAACACCAGCAACAGGGGGCGATCGAGGGCGCGGGTGGTCTCGACCGCGAGAAGCGTCTCCAGGACCGCTCGGGTCCGTTCCACCAGGTCGACCAGGGCACGAGTCTCGCCGGCCGGCCGTTCACTGCGGGCGCGCAGCCCGGAATCCCCCACGAAGGGGCTCGACCGGGCGGTCCAGGGCGGGCGAAGCGTCGGGGACTCCTGGGACCCGGCGTGCACGGGAAGCCACCCCACGAGGCAGGGGGCGAGCAACAGGGCGAACCAGCATTGCATCGGCGAGGGGCGTCGGGGTCCTCGAGCTGGATGGTGGTGAGGCATCGTGACCATCATCGCCCCTTGGGATGACCTCCCCAAGTCCCGGTTCGGGAATCGGGCCACGGCACGTGCCGCGGATGCCCGGCCGGGCCGACCCGGCCAAGGCGCACGCCGGATGGGGCAAAATCCTTCCTGTCGTCCCCTGAACGGGTGATTATGGGGTAAAGCGCCCGAAATCGGAGAATTTGATAACCCCTGTCTCAAATATCAGTTATAGTCTTGGTACTGCACCGTTTCATGGGAGTCACGGTGCACTCTCTCTCTTCAAAGCTGACTACATGTCAGGCGTCTTTTGAGCAGCGGACATTTTCTTGGGAAAAGGGAAGCCGGTCCGCTGAGCGGCAGTTAGGTTCGATCTGACGATTGAGGGATCAGATGATCCGCCTAACACAGTTGGAACCCAGCAATGGGAGTCGTACCAACCGTCTCGAGCTTGCTCCCTGTGTGTGGGGGGCTCGCTCGAACAACACACCGCCGCGTCTCACATGACGTGAGGGACGGGAAAAAGGGAGACAAGGCCGCGGAAACGCGGCCTTGTCCATTTTTTGGGGATGCCCGGCACGCGCCTGGGACGACGTGATGACCGATCAGCTTATTCCCAGGACTGTACGAGGGTGGCTTCGGGGTAGTACTCGAGGACCAGCTGCCGCCAGTCCACGCCCTCGCGTCCTCGCTCGAAGGCCCCGAACTGGCACAACCCGACCCCATGACCGAAGCCACGCCCTTGGACCACCAGGGCGTCACCATCGATCCTGGCTTCGAGGGCCTCGGATCTGAGGGGACCTGCTTCGCCGGATTCGAGCCTTGGTACGCGACCAAGGAGCCGGCGAAGGTCATCCGAGTCGAGGCTCCGGCTCCCCCCCGCTCCATCCACGACGCGATGGCGGATGGGGCGGCCGGCGACGTTCCGTTCCGCGACCTCGATGCGGGCGAGGCCGTCGGGGAACCCGTCCCCGAACGCACGGGACAGGGCCGCCTCGACTTCGTCGAGGGGGAGGCGAACCTCCCACGCACGGACCGGGGCACCCTCGCAGCAGGGTGACGGGCTCGAACGAGGCCGCAGGGGCGGGATGTCGTGGGACACTCGATCGGAGATCGAATCGACCGCGGACGCGGGAAGTCCCCCGCAACTCGAGGAGTAGTAGGCCGGGACCACCCGGCCCTCGTGCAGGAGCACGAACCCCCGCGTCGAGTCGATCGCCTCCCTCGCACGATCCGAGGTCGTGAGTCCCGCCCACGCCTGGCTGGAGGGTCCGGCCACCAGGTCGAAGTGACGCCTCGACCGCCAGTAGGTGGATTCGGCCAGCGCGAAGCTCCGAGCCGCCACGGCCTGGGCCATGAAGGTCTCCAGCGGCCAGTGGCCGTAGAGTTCGCCGTCAAGCACGCCCGCGAGGTAGGTCTCCATGTCGAGTTCCACCACGACGTCCACGCGTGGCGGGGACGGCTCGCCGGGGCTCGATCCGGAGCCGGGCGACGCAGGCACCGGGACCAGGTCGATGGCGCCCGGGGACACCTGGCCGTCGAGGAGGATCGTCTCCGGAGCCCCCTCCAGGGTCCTGATCGACATCGGGCAGGCATCTGGGGTGGTGACCGCCGTGCCGTCGGCAGCACGGACCACCCATCCGCCGGGGTCGTCCAGGCGACAGGTCAGGGGCGCAGTCAGCAACCTTGGTCGTCGTGCACAGTCATCGAAGACGAGCAGCCGCTGTTCGGGGCGACCGAGCTCGAGCTCGACCGGCCCTTCCAGGACCTCGGTTCGGAGACGAACGCCAGGCTCGCGAGGTGGTGGGAGTGGGCGGTTGTCGGGCCACGACCCGGGGGCCGCCCCCCTGCCGCCGGTGCCGGCATCGGGCGATGGGGCGTCGGGACCCGGTCCACAGCCCGTCTGCAGGAGCAGGAGGCCGAGGCAGGACACCACGATGGGGATCGTCGGGTGCCAACGGGATTCTCGGACAGCTGAGAGACGCATCGCACGTCGTCTCCGGCCGGGGACCCGGCGCCGGGAGGGCGTGAAGGACGCCCTACTCGAGCAGGCGCAGGTCGAGATTGAACTGGGACAGCTTCTCCCGGATCTCCACCAGACTGGTCTGGCCGAAGTTCTTCACCCCCATCAGCTCCGCCTCGGTGCGCGAGGCCAGGTCCCCGATGGTCTGGACCCCGAGCTGCTGGAGCGCCTTGCGGGCTCGCACCGAGAGTTCCAGGGCGGAGACGGGCTTGTTGAGGATGTGGTCGGGTGCCTTGCCCCGCAGCTCGTCGTAGATCTCCTTGCGGACCTGGCTGTACCGGCCCTCCAGGCCCTGTCCGAGCCGGAGGCCCTTCTGGGAGAGCATGGTCTTGATCTCGACCAGCGAGGTCTCGCCGAAGTTCTTGTAGGAGAGCAGCTCGGCCTCGGTGATCTTCAGGAGGTCGCCGAGGGTGCGGATCTTCATCTTCTTGAGGCAGTTCCTGGCCCGGACGCTGAGCTCGAAATCCGTGACCGGCGTGTCGAGCAGCGCGCTTCGCTTGGCGAGGTTCCGGTCCTGCTCCTCGTCGTAGTACATGTTCTTGGAGGCGACGATGTCCTTCATGAAGAGGCGCGCACGCGGGTTGTTGGGAGCGGTCTCGAGGACCTTCCGCAGGCAGCGTTCGGCGGCGTCGATGTCGCCTCGGTCCTCGTAGACGATCGCCAGGTTCACCATCGCGTTGAGGGGCGGCAGCGCGGACGATGAGTTGATGATGCGCTCGTAGCAGGCGACGGATTCGTCCTCCTCGCCATGCTGGTCGAGCAGCCAACCGAGCCGGAACAGCACGTCCTGGCCGGCGCCGAGCTCGACCGCCTCGCGATAGGCGCTGATCGCGCCGAGCCGATCGCCTGACTCCTCGCAGGCCGCACCGCGGGCGGCGCAACCGGAGGCGGCTTCAGGATCGGCCGCCTTGACCGAACCACCAATGACCGTGTCGAGACCTTCGCCGGAATTCGTCATGCTTGCGCTCCGATTCTTCAACCTGACGGACCCTGGGGCATCGCAGGCCCCGATCGACCGGTCCTGGCGGGGGTCCCATCCGCACAGTGGTTCTCCGGGGCAGACGGGACAGTCTATCCGGTTCCCCGGCACAGGACAACGCAGCGAAAACACCCCCCTACGGGGCGGCAGGACCGGTAGGCTCGTGATGGATCGATTGCGTGGCGGCTAGAGATCGACCAGCTGCATGTCGCTCTCGACGTGCACGGTTCCCTCGGTGGGCAGTTCCGTGTCCGCGAAGCACTCGAGCCCGGGGACGGCCGCCATCCGCTCCCGGACCTGCTCGGAGGTCAGGCTGAACGAGGGGCGATCGGCACGGGCGGCGATCAGCTCGCAGGCGATCTGGGCCTCTCCCTTGCCGAAGTCGATCGCCTTGATGGCGCGGGCGAAGCTCTGGAGCCGGCCACCGACGTTCTCGAAGGTCCCGGACTTCTCGGCCCAGGTCACGGAGGGCAGCACCACGCTGGCGATCTCGCAGAGGTCGTTCCGGAGGGTGTCGACGAGGATCAGCGGGGTGCTGCCGATGGCGGCGCGCAGGTCGTCGGTCACCCAGTCGCTCGGGTAGTTCCCGGTCAGGAGGAGGCAGCCCACCCCGGTGCCGACCCGCTCGAGGAACTCCGGCGACTCGAGGACCTGGCAACCGGTCGCGGCGAGCACCCGGCGGACTCCCCGGGCGTTCGGGGCCTTCTCGTTGCAGATCGTGTACCCGCCGGGGAAGGTCTTCGATTCACCGTCCACCGGGACGGGACCGATCCCGAAGATCACTTCCGGATCGACCGAGCGCGACCATTCCGCGAGCAGGAACGCATCCTCGCAGGTGATCATCGGGCTGATCATCACCGCGAGCCTGCCCCCGGCCGCGACTGCCTCGGAGGCGATTCGATTGGTCTCGGTGACCGCGATGGTCCACGCCGTGGGTGCCTGCTCGGTGAGGAACGGCTCCTCGCCCGCGACGACCGGCATGGTGAGGCGATGGTCCGAATGGATGAACTTGAAGCCGTAGCGGACCTCGTCGGTGATCCACCACTTGTTGATGGACTCGTTCCGGCGCGGCTTCACGCGGTAGATCGTCCCCTCGTTGTGTTCGAGGTAGATGTTGTCCCCGCTGGCGGTGATCCCGTCGATGGAGGGTGTCTTCTTCAGGAACCAGACCCGCTGCTGGAAGAGGAAGTCCTTGTCCAGGAGGGCGCCGACCGGGCAGAGGTCGATCACGTTCGCGGACAGCTCGTTGTCGAGGGCCATGCCCGGGAACACGTCGATCTGGTTGTGCGAGCCACGACCCTCCACCATGAGCTCCGCGGTGCCCGTGACCTCCCGCGTGAAGCGGACGCATCGGGTGCACATGATGCAGCGGTCGGAGTAGAGCAGGACGTTCGGACCGACGTCCTTCTTGGGCTGCTTGTTCTTGTCCTCCTGGAAGCGGCTCTGCCCGCGGCCGTACTGGTAGGAGTAGTCCTGGAGGTGGCACTCGCCGGCCTGGTCGCAGACCGGGCAGTCCACCGGGTGGTTGACCAGCAGCAGTTCCATGACCGCCTTCTGGTTCGCGATGGCGTGCGGGGTGTTGGTGGAGACGACCATGCCGTCCGCCGCGGGGGTCGAGCAGGTCGGGACCAGCTTGCCCAGGTACTCGAGCTTGTTGTCGTTCCGGGGATTCGGCTGCCAGATCTCGGCCAGGCAGATGCGGCAGTTGGCCGGGACGCTCAACGACTCGTGGTAGCAGTAGTGCGGGATCTCGATCCCATGGTCGGTCGCCAGCTGAAGGATCGAGGGACCCTTCTCGAAATCAATGTCTATTCCATTGATCGTGATGTTCGGCATGGGGATTCCGGGAGGACTGGACCTGCTGGGACTGGGTGCCCATTCTAGCAGCCCCCCCGGGCAGGGGAGCGACTAAAGCTCCACGGGAACGCGTATGCCGCTCACCGGGAAGACCACGCAGGCCTCCACGGAGGTCCCTGGCAGCCCCTCGAGGCCGGAGACGGTTTCGCGATAGGCGGACAGCTGGGCGTGGTGGGCCCCCGCCACCGCATCGGCCTCCGAGCCCTCGAGGTCGTGGGTCTTCCAGTCCACGACCAGTGCCCGGACGGGGCGCCCGTCGCGCTCGAAGACCACGACCCGGTCGACGGAACCACCCTGCATCCGTCCCGACTCCAGGAGCCGGATCCAGGGAAGCTCGCGGTGGACCCGGAGCTGCGTCCCGGGCTCGGCCGCGGACAGCAGGGCCTCGCGGGAGAGCACCGAACGGACGGCGGGCTGCTCGAGCATCCGCGAGAACGCCTCCAGGACCTCGGTACGTTCGTCATCGTCGGGGAGGAGGTCGGAGACCGCGGCCTCCAGCTCGACCGCCGGGGGGAGCTGCTCCGTGAACTCGACACGTTCGAGCAGGCGATGGACCGCGGTCCCGAAACGCCGGCTCCGTCCGTGCGGGTCGGCACCGGTCCCGGATGCGCCTGCGGCGGCGGAAGGCGGCGCCGCGCGAATCGGGCCCATCCCACCGCGCAGCACGGGGACCCGGGCGGGAGTATCCGGAGGTTCGGGTCGGTCGCCCCTCCGTTCCGGGAGGCAGGAACGTCCACCGGACCGGGCGAGCAGCTCGGGACGATCGGGATCGGCGGCGGCGAAGCGTGGAAGCAGGGCCTCCCGCAGCAGTCGCGCGGGAGCGCTCGAGTTCGATCCGGACCGGGCGACGACCGCGAAGAGGCCGCGCCGTGCCCTGGTCATCGAGACGTAGAGCTGGCAGAGCCGCTCGAAGACCATGTCCGCCTGGGTGGATCGCTGCAGGGGCAGGATCTCGGGGGGGAGCAGTTGCTTGGTGACCCATCGGGCGACCCTGAGGAGTTCCTGGGTGGAGGGATCACGTTCCTGGACCAGCTCCGCGGGCCTGACCAGGTTCCCATCCAGCCCGGTGAGGATCACGAGGTCGAAGGCGAGCCCCTTGCTGCCGTGCACGGTCATGACCCGGATCGCATCGGATCCCGGCTCGTCGAGCCGGAGGGATTCGAGCTGCTGCAGCAAGTCCAGCGGATCGACGAGGCCCCCGATCTCGAGCCGGTTGGTCTCCACCACCAGGCGTTCGAGCCGGCCGATCTCCCGTCGATCCAGGATGCCCCCGAGCCGGGAGCACCACGACTCGAAGGTGCGGGAGACGCCGGCATTCGAGAAGGCGAGCCGAAGGTGACGGGCCATCCCGGACTGGTCGGAGTCAGGGTGGTCCGAGGCCAGCAGCTCGCCGAGCGGGGAGTGGCGCAGGTTGAAGCCGGCCGCGGAATCCCCGGGGTGGGCGGCGAAGCGCAGGGCATCGAGGAACACGATCGAGGCCCCGCAGTCCATGAAGGACCCTCCACCCTCTCCGGTGGCGTCCAGTCCCCGGCGGCGCAGGCGCGCCACCAGGTCGGCGGCGATGCGATTCTTGGGCGCGAGGATTCCGATCGAGAGCCCCGGGTGTCGACGATGGAGTTCCTCCGCGAGGTCGGCGGTCGCGGCGGTGGTCGCCTCGAGCCGCTGGGCGGCGTTGGAGGAGGGTGAATCCTCCGGGGCCTCGATGAGCTCGAAGCACCCCGGGGTGGTCGAGGGGGCGGAGCGATGTGGATCCCAGAGCCGGTCGAAACGGGAGGCGGCCATCGCGAAGTGCTCCCCCAGTCCCGGGAACGAGGTCCCGGACAGCCCGGAGAAGAGATGGTTGAGGACCTCGAGGATCTCGGGTCCGGTCCGCCAGCTCAGCGAGAGGGTCTCGTCGACGAGCGAGGCGGGAATCCCGTCCGGGAGGATCATGGTCGGGAGGTGCTCGAGGATCCCGGGCAGTCCCCCTCGCCAGCTGTAGATCGACTGCTTGACGTCACCCACCGCGAAGAACGAGCGTTCACCGGTCCCGTCGGAGACGATCTCCTCGGCGAGGGGGCGCAAGGCCCTCCACTGGAACAGCGAGGTGTCCTGGAACTCGTCGAGCAGGAGGTGGTCGACCTGCGCGTCGAGTCGGATCCACAGTTCATCCCTGAGCAGGTCGGGATCCGCTTCCACCAACGCCCGCACCAGGTCGTCGAAGCCGGCGACCCCCTCCTCCCGGCGGACCTCCTCCCGGGCCTGGTGGTATCGACGAAGCAGGTCGAAGGTCGAGATGGTGCGACGCCCGTATTCACGGACCACCAGCTGGTCGAAGTAGCGGTTGAGTCGCTCGATCTGCCCCTGCACGGCCCCGTCGATGAGGTTCTGCTTTCCGGTCCCGTAGGTGGGACTGCCATCCCGGACCTTGAGGGGCAGGCCACGACCCAGCGCCTGCCGGAGGAGCTCGAAGCGCGGCTCCCCCTCGGGAAGTGCCTCCAGCAGGTCGACCAGCCGCTCGAGGTCCCCGACGATGGCCTTGCTCCGGCCCTCGCGCACGGAGGCGAGCCCCTCGATGATCGGCCGCAGGTCGATCCGCTCGAGGCCGGGATCCACCGGCCAGCTCCAGCGGGCGGGATCCCCATGGGACTGGTGGAAGAGCGGCAGTCCGCTGGAGACGATGCCTTCGATGGTCCCGATGATCGACTGGCCGGGCTTGGCCTTCGAGAGTCCCTCGATGGACTCGGCGAATGCGTTGAACTCGGAATCGGAGTCGAGCTGGTCGAAGACCCGACGAAGGATGCGGCCCTGCAGTCCACCGTCCTGGTCGGAGTAGATCACCTCCGGCGGGATGCCGAACCCGAGCTCCCGGGACCCCACGGAGATGAGTCGGTAGACGAAGCTGTCGATGGTGCAGACCTGGAGTTCGGGCAGCCTGGCCAGCATCGCGGAAAGTGCGTTCGAGAGTCGGTCCGCGGGGAGCTCCCTCGCACCGAGCTCGAGGGCGAGGGCGGCCCGGCGGTCCTCGTCCAGCACGGAGTGGGCGGTCCGGACCATGATCCGCTGGAGGATCTCGGCCGCGGCGGCGCGGGTGAAGGTGGTGGCGAGGATGGTCCGGGGGTCGACCCCGTCCAGCAGCAGCTGGAGGTAGCGGTTGGTGAGCCGGTGGGTCTTGCCGGTCCCCGCCGAGGCGAGCACGCGCGCGTGGGGGATGGTGCTCACGAGTCGTCCTCCGTCCCGTCGGGGGTGGCGGCGAACTCGAGGGCGCCGGAACGCAGGATCCGGTCGATGCCGTCGGTCGAACGGTTCCATGAGTCCTCCGGCTCGCCCGACTCGAAGCGACCGGCGCGCATCTCGACCACGATCTCGCCGGCCCGGCGCAGGCCGTCGGAGACCTGGAGCGCGGACCACTTCGCGAACCGGAACTCGACCTTCGAGAGCTCGCTCGGCAGCGCGACGTAGCCCAGCTCGATGATGTCCTCCGGACCCGCGTCCTGCCCTCGCCAGAGGTGGTCGTAGAGCGGGAGCTGCAGGTCCTTCCATTCACCACTGGGGGTGAGCTTGTTCGAGAGCTTGGAAGAGCCATCGGAGGTCTTGTAGTCGAGCAGGCGCCAGCGACCGCTTTCATGGCGGTCGATCCGGTCGATGCGACCATGGAGTTCGACCGGTGCACCGTCCGGGACCTCGAGCATCCCGGAGACGTCCCGCTCGACCGCGACCGAACGCCAGCCCGAACGGGCCTCGACTGCCTGCAGCTCCGCGAACCGCGTGAGGCGCTGGTCGAGCATCCGGGCCTGGAGTCGGATCGCCGGCAGGCAGTGGCGACCGAAGCGTTCGCGCACCAGGTCCGCGAGGCAGCCGCTGAGGAAATCGGCGATCCTGCGGGGGTCGGTGCTGTCGCGGAGGTCGCTGCCCCCGAAGGCGTCGAGCACGTCGTGGGCGAGGATCCCGAAGGAACGCCGGTCGAGTTCGAGGCGGTCCGGTTCGACGTCCTCGAGCTTCTCCCGTCGTTCCAGCCAGAACCTCATCGGGGACCGGATCCAGGCGCCGAAGTCGGTCACGCTGAGCCTGGTGACCTCGAGGTCGGGGGGTGGTGTCGGGGCGACGAAGGATTCATGGTCCGCGGGTCGAGGAATTCCCCGATGTTCGTGGGCCTCCCGGGATTCCGGCTCCGAATCCATGGAGTGGAGGATCCGCCGGGCGGATGCCTCGCCACCGGGCCCGAGGAACAGGCGGCTGGGCGCGACCGGCTCGCCCCTGAGGTCGTGCCGGGTGATGAGCACCTCCAGCCGCGAGCAGCGGGCGGCCAACGCGTGGATGGCGTGGGCGTCCCGGGCCTGCCGGGCCTGCTCGCAGGCGAGGCCCAGGGTGCAACGCACCGAATCCGGCAGCCAGGCGTCGGGGGTCCGGGGCCCGAGTTCCCCCGCCTCGTTGAACCCGACGAGCACCAGGCAGGAGGCGGGATCGAGTCGTGCGTCGAGCCACCCGACCATGGGCACGACGCCCGATGCCTCCGAAGGGGCCTCCGGTGGACGGACCTCCCGGGACAGCGAGTGAAGAAGCAGGCCGAGAAGGGTGGACGGCTCGAGCGGATCGACCCCGGATCCCCGGGCCAGGCACTCGAGCAGCGACCGAAGGTGCTGGCGGACCAGGTCGAGCTCCCCACCGGGACAGTACGCATCGTCGAGCTCGTCGAGGAACCCAGCCAGGGCGCCCCCCTGCTCCGCGAGGGAGGAACCGGACTGGATCGGCGAGAGGTCACGCAGGAAGCGGTCGAGGCCTGCGACCAGGTGGACCAGTCCCGGGATCTCGAGCGAGGCCGGCTCGGCGGTGCGCAGCTCCTCGAGCCCCCCACCCACCCTGCACGCGCACCAGGCGTCCGCGACCTCGAGCAGGTCGACCTCCGCGGGGACCCCGACCCGTCGGGCGATGAGGCGTTCGAACATCGGGAGTCGCAGCAGCTCGAGGAATGGCTCGAGGGAGGGATCGGCGAGGTGGCGGCGCACGAGCTCGAGCATCCGCATCGACTGGGTCCGGCGAATCGACGGACCCTGCGGCGGACGGATCGGCAGACCCGCCCGACGGCCGGCCCGGGTGATCAATTCCGCGCAACGCTCGTCGCACAGCCCGATGGTGACCTGGTCCCCGTCGAGCACCCCCTCGGGATCCGCCTCCGAGGCCAGCACGTCAAGCAGGACCTGGGCTGCGTCGGCAGGGCGGTCGACGACGCGTGCGCAGGCGAGGTCGATCGGGGAATCGAGGGAACACCAGACGTGGTGGAGGGGTCGGCCGTGCTGGTCGAAGTCCGCGCGGCGGGATTCCGGCGCGTCCACCAGGAGTTCGAGTCGATCCCCGAGCCTGCGGTAGGCCGCGATCGTCAGGGGGCCGGGGTCGGTGATGCCGAGTGCGAGGAGTCGGGACGGGGCCTCCTCGAGCAGCGCCCCGTCCTCGACCATGGCACGAAGACGCGCGGTTCGTTCGACCAGTCCCTGCGCGGCCATCCGACGGTGGGCGGAATCCCTCAGCGAGGAGAGTGCTCGCCAGCGATCGGGGTTCGACCGGACCCCGAGGCTCGCGGGCACCTCGGCGGGGTCGAGCCCGATCTGGTCGAGTTCGTCGCACAGGGTCCGGTGCCCGACGACGTCGAGGAACCGGCGATCGCGATCCTCGGGATCGGTGTCCAGCAGACTTCGAGCGTCCCGCCCCATGCCCTCCATCGCCTCGAGCCAGTGGACCAGGGCGACGGTCTCGTCGGCCACCCGCGCTCCGCTGGTCGATGCGAAGAAGGCCGCGATCAGGTCCGACTCGGTCAGGATCCGCGGGGGAACCAGCGCCGCCGTGCCGCCCCCGGAGGCCGCGTGGTGCAGCAACGCGCGCTCCAGCAGGCGTCCGACCCGACGACCCGGCACCAGGACCGCGACCTGCGAGGGGCGGTGCTCGCGGAGCTCGTCGAGGAGCCGATCGGCCGCGGTGTCGATCGGTTGTCGATCCCAGTCGAGCATCTGCAGGTTCGGTTCTGGCGACATCAGGGGATTCCTAGCGGGCGACCGGTCGATGTCCACGGCATCGTGGAGAGGACCGTCCAGGAGCGGTGATCTGACCAGATCCCGGGCGTCCCGGGGGGTAATTGGACGGCTGGCCACCGGGGCTGGCCGGAAACGGGTGAGGATGGACGGGAACCCGCTGTCCTGCCGGAACTTCCTCCGGGGGTCGGCGGGCCGCCCCGGGGAGTCGGACGCCGCTTTTCGTCTCCGCCGACTCGGGACGGCTCCGGGCGGCGGGAACGCGCGGGCGTGCCTCCGCCGCCGCGTCGTTTCCGGAGGACTGGAATTCACGGATTTTCAAGCGTATCCCGATAATTCCCATCAACAACTTCTTGCACCCGGGTGGCACTCTGGTAAGTTGAATTCACGAACTCGTGTCGGGCTCCCGGATAACTCCGGTCGAGGCCGAACTTTGATCGGGCCGGCAGTGGGGGCTGGCCCGATCATATTTTTGGACCGCTCGGAAAGCGCCCGGGAAGCGCTTAGGTGCCCGTCCTGAAGACCATGACCAGCTGGCGTTCCTCGGGCCGTACCTCGAGGAGCTCGACGACTCGACCGTCGCCGAGCGGGAACCTCGTCTCGAAGCAGATCCCCCCGGGGGGGTCCCCCCTGCCGGCACGCGTGCCACCCGCGCCGTCGCCTCCCGTGGAACCGGTGAGCACGGCACCGATCCCTTCGAGGCCCATGGAGCTCGAGAGAAGTTCGAGCAGTCCCCCGGGAATGGGCAGTCGACCGAGGTAGGAACCCGGACCAGGCTGCAGTCGAGTCCAGCCGTCCTCGACCCCGGGCCTGAAGGACAGGACGAAGGAGTCGTTGATGAGTCGGATGCGCCCCGGGTCGAGGGAAGCCTGCAGGCCGGGCGAGGAACCCGGTGCGCCGGAGCCGTGCACGTGCGCGATCCAGTGCGGGAGGCGGATCCAGATCCACGCGTTGAGATCGGATTCGCGGACCCGGATCGCCCAGGGGTCGTCCGTTTCGCGGATCAGGGTGAACTGCGTGGCGAAGGATCGCTCGAAGGCGCGGGCACGGCGGTCGAGCTCACCCCCCTCCTGGGGGGTGGGTGGGGTGTAGGCCGGGGGTTGCTGGAGGGCGAGTCCCCCCACCAGCGCCATCCCCGCCGACACCAGCGTGAATCCGACGATCAGTGGAAGGCGGCGCGAGGATGACTGAGGGGGACGCGTTGGTTCCGCGTCGCGGGTCATTCAACGAATCTCGTCACGATGAGGGTGTCGTTCTGACCACCGAACCCGAAGTTGTTCGAGAGGCAGGTGTCCACCACCGCCTTGCGGGAGACGTTGGGAACGTAGTCGAGATCGAGGTCGTCGTCCGGATTGTGGAGGTTGCGCGTGGGCGGCAGCTCCCCGTTGCGGATCGCGAGGATGCAGGTGATCAGCTCCACCGATCCGGCGGCCGCGATCAGGTGCCCCATCATGCTCTTGATCGAGCTCATCGGGATGCTGGGCGCCAGCTCGCCGAAGACCCGCTTGATCGCGCGGGTCTCGATGGAGTCGTTCTCCTGGGTTCCGGTCCCGTGCGCGCTGACGTAGTCGATGGGGGGCCGGCCGTCCACGACGTTGTGGGGATCGATCCCCGCCTGCGCGAGCGCCATCTCCATCGCGGCGGCGGCACCGCGGCCGTCGGGCTGGATGTCGGTGATCCGGAAGGCGTCGCAGCTGGAGCCGTATCCGATGATCTCCGCGAGCGGCGTCGCCCCGCGGGAGCGGGCGTGCTCGAGGCTCTCCAGGATCACGATGCCGGAACCCTCCCCCATCACGAACCCTCCCCGGGTTCGATCGAAGGGGCGCGAGGCCTCGGCGGGATCGCCGTCGTAGGTGCTCAGGGCGGTCAACCGGTTGAACCCGGTCACGCCGAGGGGATGGATCATGGTGTGGGTCCCGCCCGAGATCATGGCGTCGGCCTCGCCGCGGGAGATGATGTCGCACGCCTCGCCGATCGCCTGGGTGCTCGCCGCGCACGCGGTCAGGCAGTTGAAGGCCGGTCCGGTCACCCCGAACTCCCGGGCGAGGTGCGCGATGGGCATGTTGGGCTCCTGCTCTATCTCGCGCGAGGCGTTCATCAGCTGGAGGGCGGAGGCGATCCAGCGCGAGCCGTCGACCGCTCGGGCAGTGGGATCCCAGGCGCTCAGGTTGGTCCGCAGGTAGTTCTCGGTGTCGAGCACCCCCTCCCCCGCCCCGAGGTAGATGCCGATCCGGGAGCGGTCGAGGTCCCCGGAGTCATCCAGTCCCGCCTGGCCCCAGGCCTGACGTGCGGCCCCGAGCGCGAAACGGCTGTTCAAGGCCGCGGTCTCGTGGATCGAGGTGTCCCGGACGTACTCGGAGAAGTCGTAGTCCTTCACCTCCGCGGCGAAGGTCGTGGGGAAGGTGCTCGCGTCGAACCTCGTGATCGGCTGCATCCCGCTGCTCGCCGAGGTGAGCTTCGACCAGACCTCCTCCAGGGAGAACCCCAGGGGGGTGATCCAGCCCATGCCGGTGACCACTACTCGCGACGAGTCGTTCATCGGTCCCAGTCCCCCTTCCAACGTTCCAGCAGGATCGCCACGTTCTGGCCCCCGAGGCTGGTGGTGAACACCAGGACCCGGGAGAGATCAGCGTCCCTGGCCTCCGCGGGGCCGGAATCCAGCCCGTGCGCGCCGGCATCCTCGACCCCGATCCTCGCGGGGAGCCTCTGCTCCCGCAGGCACTGGGCCGCGAGGCTCACCGCGATCGCCCCGAGTCCCGCCCCGCAGAGCCCGATGTAGGGCACGAGGGTGATCAGCGGGATGCGAGCGGCGCGATCACCGAAGACCGCCTTGATGGCACGCGCATCGACGTCGTCCATCTCGGGGATCCCCGATCCCAGCGGCAGGATCGCGTCGACGTCGTCGGGGCCGCAGCCGGCGGAACGCAGCGCCGCACCGATCGCGTCGACCACCGAGCGATCCCGTTCGTCGTAGAGCAGGCCCATCGAGTCGCTGGCCATGGCCTGGGACGATCCGAAGCCCGCGAACTCCGCGATGGGCTCGATCCCCCGGTCGCGGGCGCATTCGAGGGCCTCGAGCACCAGGATGCCCCCGCCCTCTCCCAGCACCCCTCCCGCCGCGTCGGATGCATACGGGCGGACGATCCTCGCGGGATCCACGTCCGGGCCGACTTCGGCGAGTCGACCCGCGAACTGCTGGCGAAGCATGCCCATGGGGTTGATCTTGCTCTCCGCCCCCCCGCTCAGGCACAGGTCCGCGTGCCCGCGACTGATGACCCGCCTGGATTCGCCGAGGCTGAGGCCGCTCGAGGCCTCCGCGCAGGTGATGGTGTTCGAGGGACCCTGGCAGTCGTGGATGATGGTCACGTGACAGGCCAGCATGTTCGGCAGGTACTTCAACAGCCAGAGCGGCGTGAGGTTGCCCATCCCGTTCTCGCCCCAGTCGGCGATGTCGAATTCGCCGTCCGCGGTGGTGCTGGTCGAGGTGGCGAGGGTCAGTTCGTCCACGTCGGCGGCGATGAGCCCGGCCCCGATGTGGCAGCCGGTGCGGGCGGGCGGGTAGGTGGGTTCCGATTCGGGCTCGCTCGCCCGCGTGAGGAGTCCGGCGTCGCTCACCGCGACCGCCGCGGCCCCGACCGCGAGCTCGGTGTCCCGGGCCATGACCTTGGTCGCCTTCCGGTAGCTCTTGGGCACGATCTTCCTGACGTCGAAGCCGTCGCGGGGCAGGACCCCGGCGAAGGGGACCGCGAAGTCGGAGGCATCGAAGCGCTCGATCGCCCGGATGCCGGTCCGCCCCTCGAGGACGGCCTCCCAGAGCGGCTCGATCCCCAGGCCGAAGGCCGTGATCGGGCCCGACCCGGTGATGAGCACGCGTCGCGAGGTTCGGCTGGTATGGCTTCGGTTCGAGTTCATCGAAGCGGGATCGTACCCACGAAGGAGAGGATTTGCTGGCCGGGGCGACCTGACGCGGCGTGAGGGGCGGTATCGAGCCCCTGGCCCCTCAGCCCTTGACCATCCGCGCGGCGATCAGCATCGCCATCTCGAGGCTCTGCTCGTAGTTGAGGCGGGGATCGACGTGGGAGCGGTAGGAATCGGCCAGGTCCTCGTCGGAGAGCCCCCGGGCACCGCCGGTGCATTCGGTGACGCGATCACCGGTGAGCTCGAAGTGGACACCCCCGAGGATGGTGCCGACCCGGCGGTGGATCTCGAAGGACTGCTCGAGCTCCGCGAGGATGTGGGAGAACTTGCGGGTCTTCATCCTGAGACCGGCGTTGGGTCCCTTGGCCAGCTGCACCGTCTCGGTGTTGCCGTGCATGGGATCACACGAGTAGAGCACGGTGCGGCCGGTTTCCTTGATCCGCGCCAGCAGGCCGGGCAGGAAGCTCGAGACCTGGGAGGCACCGAACCGATGGATCAGCGTGATCCGCCCGGGCTCGTCGTGGGGATCCAGGACATCCAGGACCCGGACCAGCTGGTCGAGGTCCGACGTGGGACCCACCTTGATCCCGAGTGGGTTGCGGATGCCGCGCAGGAACTCCACGTGCCCCCCGTCGGGATCGCCGGTGCGAACCCCGAGCCAGGGCATGTGGGTGCCGAGGTTCCACCAGCCGGACCTCCGCGGGACGGTCCGCGTCATGGCGGACTCGTACATCAGCAGCAGGGCCTCGTGGCTGGTGAAGAAGTCGACGCGGTTGATCTGACCAGCCTGTGCTCCGACCACCGTCTCCATGAAGCGGAGGGAATCACCGATGGCCTCGACCATGCGTTCGTACTCGCCGCGCAGGGGGGAGTGGGCGACGAAGTCGAGGTCCCAGTATTCGGGATGGTGGAGGTCGGCGAACCCGCCGTCGATCAGTGCGCGGATGAAGTTCAGGGTCAGGGCGGAATGCTCGTGACCCCGGAGCAACCGGGTGGGGTCGGGCACCCGCGCCTCCGCCGTGAATTCGGTGTCGTTGACGTTGTCCCCGCGGTACGAGGGTAGGGACACCCCGTCACGGACCTCGTCGTCCGAGGAGCGCGGCTTGGCGTACTGTCCCGCGAAGCGACCCACCCGGGTGATCCTCCGACCGCCGCCGTGCACCAGCACCAGGCTCATCTGGAGCAGGATCTTGAGCTTGGCGGTGATGTACTCGGGATTGCATTCGTCGAACCGCTCCGCGCAGTCCCCGCCCTGGAGCAGGAAACGCTCCCCGCGTGCGGCCTCGGCCAGCTGCCCACGCAGGGCCTCGATCTCCCAGGAGGTGACGAGGGGGGGCAGGCGTTGCAACTCACCGAAGACCTCCTCGACCCGGGGATGGTCGGAATAGGCCGGCTGCTGCAGCGTGGGGCGGTCTCGCCATGATTCCGGGGTCCAGCCGGAAGCGACGTTTTCGGGCTCGTCCTGTGGTGGCGTCTTGGGTGGGTGGTCCACGGAGTGCTTTCTGGGCTCGGGGAGGAAGGGACGTCCGAGACGGAGTCCGGGACTGCGGGCGACAGGACTTGAACCTGCACGGGGTCGCCCCCACGGGAACCTAAATCCCGCGCGTCTGCCAATTCCGCCACGCCCGCCTGCACTAGGATGCTACGCAGCGTACCCCCCGGTCACAAGCGGCGAGGCCGCGATCGGGGGTGCCGGAGGATCCCCGGGCGGCTAGGATGGGTCCGGAAACGCCTGAACCTGGTCACGGAGCCAGTCGACCCGATGAGCACTCGAGCACCCTATTCCCTGAGTCCGGCACTGCTGGTGGTGCGGATCCTGCTCTTCGCGGCCTTCCTGCCGAGCGGACTTCGGGACCTCGGCACGGTGGAGTACACCGGCGCCGAGGCCGTGCAGGTCCGGAGGTTGATGAATCCGGTCCCCGACAAGCCGGAGGCCCAGCCCGCGGAGTCGACCAAGGACGTCGCACCGGCGAGCCTGCGGCAAGGGACCGCACCGGAGCCGGAGCAGGCCGATCCCGATTCCTCCCCGGTGACCGCCCGGGCCCTGATGAAGAAGGCGATGCTCATCGAGGACTCCGGGATGGGGTCGCCGGTGCTCTTCGCATGGCTGGTGGTGCTGGTGCAGATCGTGGGAAGCTCCCTCCTGTTGCTGGGGCTCCTCTCGAGGGTGTGGGCCCTCGGGTTGTGCGTCATCACCGCCGGCAACTTCGTGTTCATCTGCCTGCCGGTGCTGTGCTCCAAGCCGCTGATGTACCTCTCCCCCACCGGAGACGCCCTGCTGCAGACCCAGGCGGCGGCGGAGCTCGGCCTCTTCGGGTCGTCCCTCGTGGTGATGCTCTGCGGGGCCGGGGCGTTCAGCCTGGACCGCCTGCTCTTCGGGGGCACCCGGGCGATGCGCAGGGCGGGAATGCACGACGACGAGGACTCCTAGAAGAGCTGTCGGAGTTCGTGGCTGAGGATCGCGGCGAGCTCGTAGTTCTCGACCTCGAGGGCGGCCTTGAGTCGCATCTCCATCTCGTGCCGCTGGCTGGAGGGGAGCTTGGGGACCAGGACGTCGATCATGCTCCTCAGGAGCCGCACCTCGGGGGTGCGCTCGAGATCCCCGCTCCGATCCGCCTCCTTCAGGGCCTGCTTGACCTCCTCGATGCCCTGCTCGAGCAGGGCCCTCGCGTCGGGAACACGCCGGTCCGCGGGAATCCGGGCGGCCTGGGCCCGGATGCGGAACACGAGCAGCTGCACCCTGAGCTGCCGCGCGGCCTCCCGATCCTCGGGAGCGCTCGCGCAGGCCATGATGAAGTCCATCACGCCGAGGTTCCGGACCGAATCGGCGACGACCCGGTCGTGCAGCTCCAGGCTCGAACACACCAGCACCCGGTAGGCGTACATCGCGGCCTCGTGCTGCAGGGCACGACAGTCCTCGCGTCGAAGCACGGGTGGATCGTTCGCCCCGCCGGGGGATCCGAGGCCCTCGTAGATGGGTGGTCGCCCGTCGGGGCGACCGGTGAGCTCCATCTGGAGGATGCCCAGCTCGACCCGCACCTGGATCCGGACGATTCCGGCCTCGTCCCGGACGAGGCGCGCGGACAGCCTCCCGGGCTCGTGGGGCCACTCGGCCAGCATCCTCGTGTAGTCGGATTCATTCACCATCTGGAGTGTATCGGTCCCTCGAATCCGATTTTACGTCCTGCCAGGAGGGTTCCGGCCTGAATTCATGGGATTGCCGTCGTGGGGGGTAAAGCGCCCGGTCCGTCCGGTCGAAGTGGAATCCGTCCGATCGAGGCGATCCGAGCCCTTTCGAGGTGCGTATCTAGGCCACGTGCGGACGTCAGGAACGGTGCAGGCCAGGGTCAGGAGCCCCGGTCGTCACGAGGTGCGAAGGGAGGTCCGATGAAGACGACGAGGAATACGGGCGTGCAGTCGGAACTGCAGCTGTACATGCGGGAGGTGGATCGGATCCCCCTGCTGACGGCACAGGAGGAACGCCAGCTTGGTTGGCGGATCATCAACGACAACGACATGCAGGCGAAGGAGCTGATGATCAGGGCGAACCTCAGGCTGGTCATCGCGATCAGCAAGAACTACCTCCGGCGAGGCATGCTGCTGTCCGACCTGATCGAGGAGGGCAACATCGGGCTGATCAGGGCGGTCGAGGGGTTCGATCCCGCCCAGGGCGCACGATTCTCGACCTATGCCTCGTGGTGGATCAAGCAGGGCATCAAGCGGACCCTGATCAACGCAGTGCAACCGATCCACGTGCCCGCCTACATGGTGGAGCTGATCGGGCGCTGGAGGGAGGCGACCCGGAGGCTCGAGGAGCGGCTGGGTCGCACCCCCACCGACGCGGAGGCGGCGCTGGAGATGGAGATCCCGGAGAAGAAGATCGACATCATCAAGCGGGCGATCAAGGCGTTCAAGACCCCGAACTCGGCCCCGATCGGCGCGGACGGGGAGGTCCTCGACTTCGCGGAGCTCTGCCCGGACCACGACGGCCGACAACCATCCGAGTTGGTCGAGGATCGGGAGGAGTTCAGCATCCTCCTGAAGATGCTGGACAGGATCGACCAGCGCGACGCGCACATCCTCCGGCTCCGGTTCGGACTGACCGGCAAGCAGCCGCTGACGCTGAAGGAGATCGGCAAGGAGATCGGGCTGACCCGGGAGCGGGTACGCCAGATCCAGACCAAGGCGATCGAGAAGCTGCAGAGCCAGCTGCTCGACGACCACCCGGGACGATTCCTCGGGGAGCCGGCGATGGTGGAGACCCGCCGGGCGTCCTGAGTTCCCGTGGGACCGCGAACCGCTCAGGGTCGCTTGTAGAACGGCAGTTCGCAGGTCGTGGCGGGGACCTTCGCGCGCCCGAGGTCGATCTGGAGACTGGTGTCCGGGCTGCAGCAGGCGACGTCCACGTAGGCCATCGCGATCGGTCGATCCAGGGTGGGGCTGAGGCAGCCACTGGTCACCTCCCCCACCACCCGGTCCCCATCAAGGACCTGCATGTGCTGCCGCGGCGAACGACGCCCCTCGGGCAGGAGCCCGACCAGCCTTCGTGCCGGGCCGCGGTCGGCGACCTCCTGGAGTGCCTGCTGCCCGATGAACCCCCCGACCTCCGGGTGCTCGACCCCCTTGTCGAGCTTGACCGCGAACCCGAGCCCCGCGGACAGCGGGTCGATGTCCTCGGTGAGCTCGTGCCCGTAGAGGGGCATCGCTGCCTCGAGTCGCAGGGTGTCGCGCGCGGCGAGGCCGCAGGGCCGGACCATCGAATCGTTCTCGCCGAAGTCCTTGAGGAACATCTCGAGGGCGGGCGTCGCCATCTTGGCGTCGAGGATCACCTCCACCCCGTCCTCCCCGGTGTAGCCGGTCCTGGAGACGATCACCTTGATCACCATGAGGTCCTTGATCGTGAAGCGGAACCGCTTGAGCGCGGGGATCTCCCTCGATACCCCCCCGATCAGGTCCATGACCCGGGGTCCCTGTATCGCGCACATCGCGGTGGCGAGGGTCTGGTCGTCGATGGAGACGTCGAAGTCCGGGGAATGCTCCGCGAAGTGCGCGATGAGCTTGTCCCGGTTGGCTGCGTTGCAGACCATCAGGTAGGACTCCGACTCCATCCGGTAGACCAGGACGTCGTCGCGGCAGCCCCCCTGCTCGTTGCAGACCAGCGAATAGCGGCACTGACCCTCGCTCATCCCGTGGATCTGCCGGGTGCAGACACGATCCAGGAACCGGCACGCATCGGGGCCCATGAAGCGGAGTCGACCCATGTGCGACACGTCGAAGAGACCCCCCGAGGCGCGGACTGCTCGATGCTCCTCGATCACGGAACCGAACCGTAGCGGCAGGTTCCATCCCGCGTAGTCGACCATCTGGCCGCCGAAGCGCTCGTGGAGCTTCTCGAAAGGTGTGTTTCTCGGACCGGTTTCCGTCGTGCTGCTCATGAGGCAAAGGTATCCGGACCCCGGGGCATATTCCACTCCCCCACCAGTCGGAACAACCCGACCAGACCGAACCGGGGTCCGAGGAAGCCCCGAAGTCGAGGATCCGGTCGACCGATCAGCTAGCTGGAGATGAACCACACTCTCAGGAGGAGGGGAAGAAGATGACTCGAGCAAGCAGCGCACGACGGGACCGCGGGACCGGGGAACTTGAAACGACGTTGGTCAGGGGCGCCATCGCCCTGGTGGCGGTCGGGATGATCCTCGGGGCCCTGTTGGCGGTCTGACTCGGCGGGCGGGCGGCAGAACCGCACCCGGACCCGGTCCGATGGCACTTGGACAGGCGTGGAGGTATCCTTCGCGCGTCCATGTCACTTCGAAGCACGAGCGTGGCGTCCGCGCGGGAATGCGCAATTCACTTCCCGTCAAGAGGTTCCATCGAATCTCTGGTGGTTCTGTTCTGCATCCTCCTGGCGTCGCTGGCCGCCCCGTCCAGTCCCGCGACGGAGATTTCCCCGGGGATTCCCGACTCCGGTACCCGGATCCAGGACATCGACGACGAGGCGCTCGCCGACCGCCCGATTGCACGGGTCACCATCGAGGGCCTCGAATCGACCAACGAGCAGCTGCTTCGAAACAACCTGAGGACCGCCGCCGGCCAGCCCTTCGACTCGACGGCCATCCGCGAGGACGTCGAGACGCTCTACCGGCTGGGCCGCTTCGACACCGTGGATGCCGAGGCGGAGCTCAACCCCGACGGCACGGTCAACGTCATCTACATCATGACCGAGCAGCCCCTGATCGCGGCCATACAGGTGGTGGGCAACCGCTCGGTGAGCGACCAGGAACTGCTGGGGGCGATCCCACTGTACGCGGGGGGTCCCCGGGACGACTTCCTCCTCGAACAGGGCATGGTCAGGATCAAGGACATCTATCGGAACAAGGGCTACTACCTCGCGGAGGTCGAGGTGGACGAGAGCAGGCTCAAGGACAGCGGGATCCTGATCGTCAGGATCGTCGAGGGTCCGAGGGTCCGCATCAAGGAGATCGAGTTCGTCGGTAATCGTTCCTTCCCGGCCAAGGAACTCTCGGTCCAGATATCGACGAAGCCCTACATACCGCTGTTCCGCAAGGGACAGCTCGAACCCGAGAAGATCATCGATGACGTCGCGAGCCTCGACAAGTTCTACAAGGACAACGGATTCGTCGACGTCCGGGTCGACGACCGGATCCTCCTCTCGCCGGACAACACCGAGGCCAAGCTCGTCTTCGTGATCTCCGAGGGAAGGCAGTACCGGCTTCGCGAGGTGCTGGTCGAGACCACCGGGTCTGGTGGCCCGGAGCCGATCCTGTCGGACACCCAGATCCGCGACCTGATGGCGATCCGGGCGGGCGACAGCTACACGGCGCCGCTGATCGAACGTTCCGTCGAACGGATCGAGGAGACCTACCAGCTCATGGGGTACGTCGACTCCGTGGTGTCCAGCCGCGAGGTCCGGGTCGGCGAGCAACCCGAGGTCGACATGCTGATCGGGATCTCGGAGGGCGTTCCCGTGGAGGCGGGGCTTATCAAGGTCCAGGGAAACTTCATCACCAAGGACAAGGTGATTCGACGCCTGGTCAGGATCGAGCCGGGGAGACCCCTGGACGGCCGGGAAATCGAACTTTCCAGGCGGAGGGTCGAGTACTCGAACCTGTTCGGGGAGGTCCGGGTGACCGTGCAGGATCCGGAGGGGTTGAACACCAGGGATCGCGACGTGCTGGTGGAGGTGACGGAGAAGAACACCGGGTCGTTCAACTTCGGGGTGGGCCTGAGTTCGGACGCCGGCGTCTTCGGTGACATCTCGCTGAACCAGAGGAACTTCGACGTGGCGGACTGGCCCCTCACCTGGCGGGAACTGGTCCGGGGCAGGGCCTTTCGCGGGGCGGGCCAGACGATGCAGATCAGTGCGGCGCCCGGCGACGAGGTCAGCACCTACTCATTCACCCTGGCCGAACCGCACCTGTTCAACACCGACATCTCCGCGTCGTTCACCGGGTACTACCGGAACCGCTTCTACAACCAGTACAAGGAGGAACGCCTCAGCGCGAGCGTTACCTTCGGGCGCCGGCTCGGCGACGTGTGGTCGATCTCGACGAGCCCGCGCTTCCAGAACGTGACCCTGACGAACTTCAGCGACCAGACTCCGATCGAGGTCTTCGATGATCGCGGCCCGGACAACATCATGAACCTCACGACCACCCTGGTCAGGACGACGATCAACGACTTCTACAGGCCCTCGAACGGGTCGCGGCTCAGCTTGTCGATGAATCCGTCCTGGGTCACCACCACGGGCAACTTCTACGTGAATTCGGAGGTCGGCCTCACGACCTACATCACCCTCGACGAGGACTTCCTGGGGCGCAAGACGACCCTCAAGCTCAACGGCAGGGTCGGCTACATATTCGGGGGGACCGCTCCGGTCGAGGAGAAGTACTACCTTGGAGGCCTCTCGTTCAGGGGATTCCAGTTCCGCACCATCAGCCCCAAGGCCCAGGGAACGATCGGCCAACCAGACGTGCCGTCCAACGACCCGGTGGGTGGCGACTTCCTCTTCTTCGCGGGCACCGAGTACCAGTTCCCGGTGGTCGGGGATGCCTTCGGGGCGGTGGCGTTCATCGACTCGGGCACCGTCAAGAACGACGTGGACTTCGAGGGGTACCGGGTCTCGGTTGGGGTCGGGATCAGGCTCTACATCCCCCAGCTCGGCCAGGCGCCACTGGCCTTCGACTTCGGATTCCCGATCCTGAAGGAGGCGGAGGACGAAAAGCAGCTGTTCAGCTTCTCCATGGCCCTCCCGTTCTAATCGGTGGTTTCAACCAGCACCGGCACACCTCCGGGTGGCGAACCCGTACAATCCTCGGACACAGCCCCTCGGAACCGGAGCAACGACCAAGATGACCAAGCTCAGAAGAGAAATCGTCCTTCCCGCCGCGTTCCTCATCGCCGCCGTCGCGGTCCTGGTCGGCCATGAGGCCACGGCCAAGCGACCCGAGATGGCGCCTGCGAGCCACGTCGCGACGGTTGACCTGAGCAGGCTCTTCGATCGGATCGAGATCAACAGCTCGTGGGAGATACAGCTCAGCACGATGACCGACAGCCTCAACTCCGAGGCCACCGCGAGGCAGGATGCCCTGGCCAGGAAGATCGAGACCGCCGAAGCCACCGACGACGAGGAAGGCAAGCAGGCCCTGCTGGACGAGGCCGCCCTCATGAAGCTGGAACTCGACGAATGGGCCAAGCTGAAGCAGGTCGAGGTGGACCGGGAACGGGCCCTGATGTGGAAGTCGATGTACCGGGCGATCCGGGAACAGGCGACGGCGCTCGCGGTGGCGGACGGGTGGGACATCATCCTGGTCAACGACTCCCTGGGAGAGCTGCAGATGTCGGAGCAGGTGAGTGCCAGTCGCGAGCAGCAGGTTCTGACCCAGATCCTCAACCGAAGGATGCTCTACGCCTCCGAGACCACCGACATCACCGAACAGCTGATCGTTCGGATCAACAACCTCAAGAACTAGCCCTCGCGATCTGAAGCGAGAACAGGACGGACACCAGAACATCAACCCGCAACAGGTATCCAGCTCCATGACCAGACTCAGCAACCTCAACTTGATAGCACTCCTCACCCTCGCCACCGGGTTCGTCTTCATGGCCGGCTACGCGGCCAGCAGCCAGCTCAAGCCCGCAGTCGTGGGGGTGGTCGACCTCGAAAGGGTCTTCAACAACCTCGACAGTCGCAAGGTGAGCGAGCAGAAGATCCTCGCCATGCGCGACAAGATGGTCGAGGAGGCGCAGGTGATGAAGGACGAGCTGGAGATGATCAGCGCGGAGCTTGAAAGCCTCGAGGCAGGCTCGGCGACGATGGTCGAGATGAACGACCAGGCCATCTCGATCAGCGGCAAGCTGCGGGCCTTCGAGACCTACGGGCAGCTGCTCATAGAACGCGAGCAGGCGACGGCACTCCGCAAGACCTACGAGACGATCAAGGAGCAGGCTGGACAGCTGGCGACCCAGATGGACATCGACCTCGTCCTGCTGAACGATTCGATCCCCACGGTCGACCTCTCGGATGCCGCGGGGACCCTCCAGCAGATCTCGGCGCGGAGGATCCTCTGGGCCAACCAGACCCTGGACATCACCGACCAGCTGCTCGAGAGGATGAACGGCAGCTGAATCCCCGGGGACCGCGCCACGGATCCAACGACCATGCCTTCATTCACGATCGCACAGCTCGCCGAGCACCTCGGCACCGTGGCCCAGGGTGACGGGGAACGAAGGATCACCGGCCTGAACACCATCGATGCGGCCGGGCCGGAGGAACTGACCTTCGCGGGTGACGAGCGACATGCGCGCATGTGGCCGTCGTCCAGCGCGGGGGGCCTGGTGGTGAGCGCCGGCCTGTCCCGACCGGAGCGGCCCGGGGCGGACGACCTGATCGTGGTCGAGGACGCGGACCTGGCGATGATCAGCCTCCTGGAGCTCTTCGCACCGGAGGACCCGGCGCCCGTGGCCCGTCTCGACCCCACGGCATGCGTGGCGGACGACGCCGAGATCGGCGCGAACGTCTGGATCGGCGCCCACTGTCGAGTCGGCCGGGGCTGCGTGATCGGCGATGGGACCAGGCTCCAGGGGGGGGTGGACGTCCAGGCCGGGGTGCGGATCGGATCGGACTGCGTGCTGGAATCGGGAGCCAGCATCTACCCGGGGTGCATCATCGGGAACGAGGTGGTGATCCACTCCAACGCGGTGATCGGGGCGGACGGATTCGGGTACCGACCCGCAGCCGATGGGACGCGACTCGTGAAGGTCCCCCACATCGGCAATGTCAGGATCGAGGACCGGGTCGAGATCGGGGCCGTCACCTGCATCGATCGCGGCAAGTTCGGTTCGACCGTCATCGGAACGGGGACCAAGATCGACAACCTCTGCCAGATCGGACACAACGTCGAGATCGGCCGGATGTGCGTCATCTGCGGGCAGGTCGGCATCGCCGGCACCACGAGGATCGGGGACGGCACCCGCATCGGGGGAGGGTCGGGGCTGAGCGACCACCTGGTGATCGGAAGCGGCGTGTCCATCGGTGCCCGGTCCGGTGTGATGAACGACATCCCCGATGGGGAGGTGTGGTACGGGGTCCCGGCGGGCGAACGCTCCCGGATCTTGCGGGAGCATGCGGCGATCCGTAGACTTCCAGAGTTGGCGAAGAAGCTGCGCAAGCTCCTGCCCGACCAGGCGAAGGGCTGATCGTCGGATCGCCCTGATGCGGACTCCCACGGGGCCGCCAGAGGATTCAGGACCCAGGATGACCACCGATACGGACCGTACAGCTCCCGAGGACCTCCCCCGCCAGCACACGGTGGCGGATGCCGTTCAGGTGGAGGGCTTCGGGCTCATGCTCGGACAGCCTGCAACCGTGACCATCCAGCCCGCCCCGGAGGAGACCGGCATCGTCTTCGAACGGGTGGATCTCGATCCGCCGGTGCGGATACCCGCCATCGGGGATCGGGTCGTCGAGCGCGCCCAGCGGACCACCCTCAAGTCCGGGGATACCACGATAGAGACCGTCGAGCACTGCATGTCCGCACTGGCGGGACTGGCGATCGACAACGCGATCATCGAGCTCTCGGGACCGGAACTTCCCTGCGGGGACGGTTCGGCCCAGCTCTTCGTGGAGCCGATACTCGCGGCGGGCATCAGGGAACAGACCGCGCCCCGCAGGATCTTCAAGCTCCGGGAACCGATCGTGATCGAGCAGGACGGGAAGATGATCGCCGCGGTGCCCTCCGAGGACCCGGGCACGAAGATCGTCTTCGACCTCGACTACGGGGAGAACTCGGATCGCATCCCGCGCCAGACCGTCAGCTTCAACCCGATCCACGGCTCCTACGCGCAGGAAATAGCACCCGCCCGGACCTACAGCCTCCGGGAGGAGGCGGAAGCGCTCTGGGAGCGCGGGATGTGCCGTCACCTGACCCCCAAGGAGGTGCTGGTGATCGGCGAGGACGGGCCCATCGAGAACAGCCTCCGCTTCAGCGACGAACCCGCCCGGCACAAGGTGCTGGATGCCCTCGGGGACCTCTACCTGACCGGGCGACCGGTGCAGTGCCGGATTCTCGGCTACCGGTCGGGGCATGCCCTCAACCGACTCCTGGTCATGCGGATACGGGAACAGATGGCCCGGGAGGACCGACGAAACCTCCTGCTCGAGGGAAGCGCGATGGACGCGCGGGCGATCCAGAAGCTGATGCCCCATCGATTCCCGATGCTGCTGGTGGACCGCCTCCTCGAGCTCGACGGGGATCGCAAGGCGATCGGCGTGAAGAACGTCACCATCAACGAGCCCTTCTTCCAGGGTCACTACCCCGGGACCCCGATCATGCCCGGCGTGCTGATCGTCGAGGCCATGGCCCAGATGGGCGGCCTGCTGATGAGTCGGAAGCTCGAACACACCGGGAAGATCGCCGTCCTGCTCAGCCTTGACCGAGTGAAGCTCCGCAAGCCGGTGGTCCCCGGGGACCAGCTGGTGCTCGAAGCCGAGTCGATTCGCGCCACCTCCCGGACCGGCAACGTGAAGTGTCATGCACTGGTCGGGGACAAGACCGTGGCGGAAGCCCAGATCAAGTTCATGATGGTCGACGCGGAGGCCGAATAACCGCCCTGGCGTGCCCTCAAGGGGTATTTTCCCCTGGTTGAACGGGTTCGGGGGCTCGGAGGGTTGTCCAGTGTCCGCTCGGCGGTCAAGAACCGCCTGCAGGAGGTCGATACAGGATCAGGAAGACGGGCAGGCCCCGGCAGGAGTGAACGTTGCGAATCCTTCTCGACGGAACAGAGTGCGCCGGTGCGGCCGATTCGGTCGGAGCGGCCATGGAGCTTGGAATGGACCAGGCACGCGACCGGGGACGCGTCGTGGTGCAGATCGACGTCGATGGACGTCCCATCGCGATGGAGCAGCTCCGGGACGAGGGGTTCCTCTCGGAAGGTGCGGAGCTTGTGGAGGTCACCAGCCTCACCGAGCGTGAGATGCTGCTCGCCGCGCTCGAGCTCGGACGAAACGCCATCGAGGTCTCGCAGGTTCATTTCACGAGGTCGGCGGAACTCATCCAGGCGGGTGACCGGCCCGCGGCGCTGGCGGAACTGGGGACCGGGATCGAGCTCTGGCGGACGGTCGAGGGGACCGTCTTCCGGGATGCGGTGCCCAAGGTCCCGCTCGCCTCGCTGGAGGCGAGGCTGGAGACGCACCTCGCGGAACTCAGGACCGCGCTGGAGACGATGAGCACCGCGGTGGGCACGGGGGACCTCGTCGCGCTCAGTGATGCACTCATGTACGAGTTCCCCCGGACGTCCGCGACCTGGACCGAGTTCCTCGGGGAATGCATGCGTTCGGTCGAGGAGCAGGGAACCAGGACAGGCACCGAGGAGGAGCAGCCGTGAGTGGAACGACGAAGAATGATTCACGCAGGTTCGAGGCGGCAAGGGATGCGCTGGACTCGGGCAAGTGGTTCAAGGCCGAACGCGAGACCGCGACCCTGCTCGGCGAGGCACGCAAGCGAGGTGACTTCGAGGCGATGGCCTCGGTGATCCCCACCCTGCGCGATGCCCGACAGGCTCGATTCGAGGAGGCCTTCAGGCTCGGCGAGGGGTCCGTCATGCTCCTCGAGGAGGAGCTCGAGGAGGACCCACGGATCGATCCCGGCTGCTGGCTCGTCCAGCCGCCGCTGGTCGGGGCCGATGCCAAGAAGCTGCGCTGGGCGGGCCTCGAGCAGGAGGTCCCGGTAGCGGTCCTGTGCCGAGAACCACTGACCATGCTCGGACTCCAGCCAGTGGTGTGCATCGACCAGACCACGATCCGGGTCAAGGTCGACCCCCCCACCGAGATCGAGCAGCCGGACATCGAATGGTTCAGGTACGCACTCGACGAGCTCGGCGAGCATGCCATCGAGACCGTGGACACCGGGATCGAACTGGAGAAGCAGGTGGACTCGCTGATGGACCGGGTGATGACGCTGCCCGAGCACGCTCGCCTGCACGACGCCCTGGAGGAGACCTGCCGGATGGCGGCGCACGCCCCGGGAGCCGGTCGCTAGGGCGTCGCCTCGTGGCCGTGGTCCCGGGAGGGTTGGGCGCGGGCGCGAATCCGCTCGAAGCCGATCGGCCTGGCCAGCAGCATCCTGACGATCCCGTCCAGGGACTGGGGACGGCCACCCCAGGAATCGAGCCCGACGTCGGTGGACCGACCGGATTCCATGATCGTCCCGTGAACGTGTCCGTGGAGGTGGACGGCGCCGTTGTGGCGCCCCTGCCAGACCCGGATCGGGAAGTGGCAGAGCACGATCCTGACTGGATCGGGGTGCCCGGGGAGGCTCGTGTTCCCGAGACTCAGGAGATCGTGGACGCCCGAGAACAGCGCGTCGAATTCCTCGTCGACCGGATCGTGGTTGCCGCGGACCAGGACGATTCGCCGGCAGGCGATGCGCTCCCGCATGGCACGGGCGAAGCGGACCCTCGATTCACCCAGGTCGCCGACGAAGTCCCCGAGATGCAGCAGGAGGTCGTCCGGTCCCACCACCGCGTTGATGGATTCGACGAGTGCGGTGTCCATCTCCTCGTGGGAGTCGTAGCAACGGCCGAAGCGCCGGCAGATCCCGGGTTCGCCGAAGTGGGTGTCGGAAGTCACGAACACCTTTCCGCTCAGGTCCATCCCAGGCCCTCGTGCAGACGGTTGAAGTTCCGGCAGCCGTCCTCGGTGACGCAGACCATGTCCTCGACCCGGACCCCGCCGATGGCCGCCGAATAGAGTCCCGGTTCGACGGTCAGGACGTCCCCGAGGACGAGTGATGGTCCCCTGAAGTCGAGGAGGGGCGGTTCGTGGACCTGCAGCCCCACACCGTGCCCCGTCCCGTGGACCATGCCGCACCAGTCCGCGGGAGCGTCCCGCGGGGGGAGCCCGATGTGGAAACCTCGTGCCTGGATCACCTCGATGGTCGCCTGGTGCACCGATTCACCGGTGGCCCCGGGCCGGATCGCCGAGATGCCGGAGGCTTTCGCCTCCACCACCGCCGCATGCATCGCCAGAACCCGGTCGGGAACCGATCCGTTGACCACGGTCCGGGTGCAATCCCCGTGGTAGCGGGTCCGCTTGTTCCGGGGGAAGATGTCGATGATCACCGGCTGCTCCGTACGCAGGGCCCCCGTCCCGGAGTCGTGGCAGTCCGCACCCTGAGGCCCGCCGGCCACGATCGACACCGGGTTCGAGTAGCCCATCGCCAGCAGTCGGGCGTCGACAAGCTGGCGGACCCGTTCCGAGGTGAGGGGTGCATGCTCGTGCTGGAGGATCCCGTCCGCATCGGGTGCCGCCCTGCCGATCAGCTCACAAGCCTCCTGCATGACCAGCTCCGTGTCGGACTGCGCCTTCTGAAGGGCCTCGAGCTCGTCCTCCGACTTCGCGCGACGATCGACCACCCCCAGGTCGGGGTCGTAGCGGACGTCCAGGCCGATTTCGAGGAGCTGGTGCACGAATATGTAGGGCGTGGATCGATCGACCAGGACCCCGGGGGGATCCATGACCTCGAGGCACCGCGCCACGGCCTGGGCGGTGGCGGTCTCGCGATCGCCGCTGAGTCCACCCGGTGGGGCGTGGTCCGCGGGTACCTCGACGAGGTCCGCGATCGCCTCCACACGGGCCCGATCGGCTTCGATGTCGCGGATGATCAGGATCGTGCGCCCGTCCGGTTGCATGATCCACGCGGCAGGATCACCCGCGGCGAACCTGATCCGGTGGAAGAGGGCGGTGTTCTCGCTGGGGACGCCGGCGATTAATCGGGCGGGATTGGCTCTCGTCATGGTGAACTCACGGTATCCTCTTCGGTGACTACTCGACGAAAGGATACACCCATGAAGAAGAATCCACTGGTCCCGACCCTCGCCCTTGGCCTCTGCCTGCTGGCAGGGTGTGCGACGAACATATCCGGCACCTGGCAGGGTCGGGCCGACGTGGCCGAACGACCGTTCAGCTTCGGGGCGGTGACCTTCGCACCCGACGGGACCTACACCGCGGAAGCGAAATACGGGGACACCACCCGGGCGGTCACCGGGACCTACTCCGTGACCGGTGACAAGATCCTGCTCTTCGGAGAGCCGTTCGGGGAGCGGACCTACCAGCTGACCAAGGCGGATGGATCGCTGGTCTTCACCGACCCCACCAGCGGGAAGTCGATGACGCTGGATCGCTATCGCTGAGCCGGGACCATGGCCCGGTCCGCAGGGTCAGTGATGGAACCCCGCGTTCTCCGCGGTCGGCCCCTGCTCGGGATGTGACTCGTAGAAGTCCACCACGCGCTTGATGTCGGTGAACAGGTTGTCGGCCATGTCGAGGCTGAAGTCCTCCTTGACCACGACTCGCTGGACCACGAGGTCGGAGCGGTTCCTCGGCATCGGGTAGGCCGGGACCAGCCAACCACGCTCACGGAGCTTCTCGGCCACGTCGTAGAGGGTGAAGTTCGCGGTCTTGGCGTACTCGTCATCGAGCTTCCAGCAGAAGACCGGGATGTCGCTGCCGTCGGTGATCAGGTCGAAGGCAGGAAGCTCGCCGATCCGCTTGCTGAGGGACCGGGCGACCGCGCGGCTCGCCTCGTGGACCTTCCGGTAGCCGGACTTGCCGAGTCGCAGGAAGTTGTAGTACTGCCCGATGATCCGGTTCCCCGGGCGGGAGAAGTTGATCGAGAGGTCGAGCATGTCACCTCCGAGGTACTTGACGTGGAACACCAGTTCCTCGGGCAGGTCCTCGGGCTCCCGGAAGATGACCCAGCCCACCCCGGGGTAGACGAGCCCGTACTTGTGCCCGGAGGCGTTGATGGACTTGACCCTGGGGAGCCTGAAGTCCCACTTGATCTCCGGCTGCAGGAACGGTGCGACGAATCCGCCGCTGGCGCCGTCGACGTGGATGGGGACGTCGATACCGGTCCGCTTCTCGTGCTCGTCCAGGGCCTGGGACAGCTCCTCGATCGGTTCGTAGCGCCCGTCGAAGGTCGAGCCCATGATCCCGACCACCCCGATGGTGTTCTCGTCGACCAGCTTCACCGCCTCCTCCGGACTGAGGGTGTAGCGATCCCCCTCACAGGTGACCTCGCGTGGCTCGACCTCCCAGTAGCGACAGAACTTGTGCCAGCAGACCTGGACGTTCGCGCCCATGATCAGGTTCGGCTTGTCGGTCGACTTGCCCGCCGCCTCCCTGCGCGCCTTCCACCGCCACTTCATGCCCATCCCACCGAGCATGCAGGCCTCGCTGGAACCGATGGTGGAGGTCCCGACGGCGTTCTCGTGGTCGGGGGCGTTCCAGAGCTCCGCGACCATCTTGATGCATCGCTGCTCGATCTGGGCGGTCTGTGGATACTCGTCGCGGTCGACCATGTTCTTGTCGAGGGCGGTACCCATGAGCTTGTTGGCCTCGTCGTCCATCCAGGTGGTGACGAAGGTCGCCAGGTTCAGCATGGAGTATCCGTCGAGCCTGAGCTCGTCGTGGATGATCTGGTAGGCGGTCGCCGGCAGCATGCTCTGCTCGGGCAGGGTGAACTTCGGCACCTCGTGCTCGAGGGCGCGGGCGGCGTAGGTGGGGACCAGGCTCGAGCTGGGACTCTCGTCGCTTCTTGATTCCTTGGGCAAAGGTCGTCTCCTGGATTCGTTTGGGGATTCGGGTCGTGGCCACCCGGTACTGGCTAGTTGCGAGTGAGTTTACGGTACTTGATCCGATGGGGCTGCTTCGCGGACTCCCCGAGCCGGCGTCTTCGGTCCTCCTCGTAGGCGCTCCAGTTCCCCGGGAACCAGGTGACCTGGGAGTCACCCTCGAAGGCGAGGATGTGGGTGGCGATCCGGTCGAGGAACCACCGGTCGTGGCTGATCACGACCGCACAGCCCGCGAAGTTCTGGATCGCCTCCTCGAGGGAGCGCATGATGTTCACGTCGAGATCGTTGGTGGGCTCGTCGAGGAGGAGGACGTTCGACTCGGAACGCAGCATGCGGGCGAGGTGCACCCGGTTCCGCTCTCCGCCGGAGAGGTCGTCGCAGATCTTCTGCTGGTCGGTGCCGGAGAACCCGAACCGGGCGACGTAGGCCCGGGAGTTCAGCTTGAGCGTGCCCAGCTTGATCTCCTCGTCCCCGTCCGAGATCGCCTCCCAGATCGATGCGCCCTCCGGGATCGAGTCGCGCCCCTGCTCGACGTAGCCGAGCTTGACGGTCGAACCCACGTGGAAGGATCCGGCATCGGGTTCCTCGGCCCCGAGCACCATCCGGAAGAGCGTGGTCTTCCCCGCCCCGTTGGGACCGACCACCCCGACGATCGCGTTGGGGGGGATGCTGAAGGAGAGATTCTCGTAGAGCAGCTTGTCGCCGAATCCCTTCGCGATGTCCTTGGCCTCGATCACCTGGCTGCCCAGCCTCGGACCGGGCGGGATGTAGAGCTCGATGTCGTCCATGCGCTTGGACTGTTCCTCGGCGGCCATCGACTCGTAGGCCGCGAGCCTGGCCTTGTTCTTCGTCTGCCGGCCCTGGGGGTTCTGGCGCACCCATTCAAGTTCACGCTGGAGGGCTCGCCTTCGCTTGTGGGCCTGCTTGGCCTCCACCGCGAGGCGGGCCTCCTTCTGCTCCAGCCAGGAGGAGTAGTTCCCCTTCCAGGGGATCCCCTCCCCGCGATCGAGCTCGAGTATCCAGCCCGCGACGTTGTCGAGGAAGTACCGGTCGTGGGTGACCGCGATGATCGTCCCGGGAAACCTCGCGAGATGCTGCTCGAGCCACTGCACGCTCTCCGCGTCGAGGTGGTTGGTCGGTTCGTCGAGCAGGAGGATGTCGGGTTCGCTGAGCAGGAGGCGGCAGAGCGCCACCCGTCGCTTCTCGCCCCCCGAGAGCGTGCTGCAGCTCTGGTCGGGAGGCGGGCAGCGGAGGGCGTCCATCGCCTGGTCGAGCCTGGACTCGATCTCCCAGCCGCCCAGTCGCTCGATCTCCTCCTGGACCTCTCCCTGCTTCTCGAGCAGCTGCTCCATCTCGTCCGGGGTCATCTCCCCGGCGAAGCGCTCCGAGATGGCCTCGTACTCCGCCAGCAACGCGAAGGTGCGACCGGCCCCTTCCCTGACCACCTCCATGACGGTACGGGTCTCGTTCCGGAGGGGTTCCTGTTCCAGATAACCGACGGAGAAGCCCTTCGCCATCTGGACCTTGCCCTCGTATTCGGTGTCCTCCCCCGCGATGATGCGCAGGACCGTGCTCTTGCCCGCGCCGTTGAGCCCGAGTACGCCGATCTTGGCCCCGTAATAGAATGAGAGCGAGATATCCTTGATGATGGATTTCTTGTTGATCGTCTTCGAGATCCCCATCATCGAGAAGATGATCTTTTCGTCGTCGGTGCTCATGCGGTAGTCTCCATGCCTGTCCCGGGGGATGACACACCTTAACGAGTATTCCCGCTGCGAAGCGGCACCGAACGTCGGACGCGGCAGCGACAGGAGGACCGAATGGTGCTTTCCAGGATGTTCAAGCGACATCTCAACCAGAAATCCAAGCAGAAGCTCCTGCCGTTCGAGATCCTCATGGGCGGGGTGTCGGTGTACAGCATCGTGGTGGTGATCGTCCAGCTCTCGCTCCCCGAAGACTCCCAGATGAGGGCGCTGTTCAGCTACTACGACACGATGGCCTGCGTGATCTTCATCATGGGGATCTTCTTCCACTTCTTCACCGAGCCGCACCGCTGGCGATACCTGATCAGCTGGGGGGTGCTGGACATGGCCTCCGCGATCCCCGGCATGCCCCTGCTCAGGTTCCTGCGGGTGATCCGGGTCCTTCGGCTGCTGAGGATCGCGCACAAGCCGAGCGATCTCAACGAGGCGATCCAGAGGGCACCAACCGCATCGCTGATCTACCTCATGATCCTCGTGCTCCTGACCATCTACAGTTCCTGCTGTGCGGGGGTGCTGTACTTCGAGGGCAAGCACGACCACACCTCCATCAACTCCGGGGCGGACGCCCTGTGGTTCGGACTCGTCACGGTCTCCACGGTGGGCTACGGGGGATTCATACCCGAGACCCTCGGGGCCCGGATCTGCGCCGCCCTGCTCATGGTCAGCGGCATCGGGGTGTTCGCCAGTCTTGCGGGCTTCCTGCTGGAGCCTCTGCGCCGGTTGGCGCAGGGTGGCATCCAGAAGACGTCCACGGAGGACCTTGCCTCCCAGATCACCGAGCTCCAGATCATGCTGCAGAAGCACCTCGAGAAGACCGTCGAGGACATGAACGACCAGCTGGGCGACGACGACGACGAGTCCGGGACCGCTTCCGAGGAGGACTCGGACGAGGGCTGAGCGACGCCGGAGGGCCCCCTGCACCCCCCGCCACGGGGCCCAGGCCCCACAATGGGCGCATCGTCTTGACACGCACCCGACGGTTCCTATACTTCCTGACCACAGATTGCGGGGTAGAGCAGTCTGGTAGCTCGTCGGGCTCATAACCCGGAGGTCGCAGGTTCGAATCCTGTCCCCGCTATTCACGAACGAAGAAGCCCTCCCGTGCGGGAGGGCTTCTTCGTGGGTGGTCCGGGTCGGCGGCGCGCCGGTTCAGTTCGACGCGGATTCCTTCAGCAGCTTCGGGACCATGGCCTTGATGGATTCGAACCGCTGGTCGAAGGCGCGGACCTTGCCATCCCGGTCGATGAGGATGGTGGTGGGCGTGCGGTAGACGTCGAACAACCGGGCGATCTCCCCATTGAAGGCCATTCCGTCGTGGTACACGGGCCAGTCGGCGCCGATGACCTCGATCGCGTCCTCCATCTTCCCTGAATCCGTATCCATGTTGACGGCGAACACCTCGAAGCCGTCGTTGCGGTAGGTGTCGTAGAGGTCGGCGATCTGCGGGAGCTCGCTCATGCAGGGGTTGCAGGTCGACTTCCAGAAGTCGACCAGGAGAACCTTGCCCTTGAACTGGTCCATGGAGATCGGTTCGCCGTCGTAGGTGAAGGTCTCGAATTCGGGTGCGAGCGCGTTGATCCGCTCGATCTTCTCGAGCAGGCGTCGCCCCTCGTCCTGGGTGCGCGGGTCGAGGGCCTGGTTGTCGGGATCGGTGAGCCAGGAACGCATCAGGGAGGCAGCCTCGTCCTGCTTGCCCATGGCCGCGAGCGCCTCCGCCTTCACCAGCTCCCGCTGGTGGGCGACGGGGTACTTGGCGTAGGCATCGACGACCTGAACCGCGAGCTCCGGCTGGTCCGAGCGGAGGAGTGACTGGGCATGGCGGACCCTGGCCAGGTGGGACCGGGCCTCACGGGGATACTCGGCGAGGTACGCCTGGTACCGGGGCGCAGCAGCCTTGAAGTCGTACCCGCTCCATTGCCCGAGAGCGGCGATGTAGAGCGCCCGTTCGCGGTGGACGGAGTCGGGGTATCGCTCGATGAAGGCATCGAGTCGCCGAAGCGCGTCGACCTTCTTGCTGTTGACGAAGATGAGGTGCTGTCGCTGGCTGGCTTCGAGGTCCTCCCACAGCGCGGCGAACTCCTTGTCGTCGGGGTTGGTGCCGGTGAGGAAGGTCGGATCCGAGTTGTTCTGCGGAGCGGGGGTGATCGCCTGGGGACGAGACTGGCCTGACTCGACCGCCCACGACGGAGTGGCGGGGGCCGTCTTCGACCCGGCACTCGATGCACCGGACTGGTCGGGATTCGAGGAATCCGAACAACCGGAGAACGGAAGGACGGCCAGCAGGACGCAGGTCAGGGGCGTGATACGTGAGAACATTGGATCTCCAGGATGCAGGAAGGGCGTATGTGGTGCTTCATCGTCAATCCGCAGGCACCACCCACAATCAGGATCGGGAGCGATTACCTGAATGGTAGCGCGAGGGGATTGAGGATCACCTCGGCAAATGCCCCGAAATGGTCAATTCAGAGTGACTTAGGGACTCAGTACCGTCGTCTGAATCCCCCCGGCACGGTGGTACGCACCCCGGGTCGACGATCGCTCAGCCCAGCTTCATGGAGGTGACCAGGAGCGAAAGCCCCATGACCTCCTCGAGGCGGCCTTCGGGGGTCCGACCTCCTGAGGAGTGCAGGTGACCGGTGGCGCGCAGCAGCTGCGGCGGCGAACCGGACCTGATGCCACCGCAGGTGACCACGTCCAGCGCGACCCGGGGGTCGTGGCCGGCCAGGGAAGCCGCATGCTCGGCGAGGGCACGCAGCCGTCCGGCTCGTTCGTGGTGGCTGCCCGGAGCGGGCGCCCACCCCGCGCCCCCGGTGCTCAGGACTCGTCGGATCCCGATCGCCGCCAGGTCGGCGAGCGCGGCTGGGCGGTCGACCAGGAGATCGAACGCCCGATGGAAGCCGACTTCGAGGCCGTACCGTCGTGCTCGCTCGCAGAGGAGCGAACAGGCATCGAGGTCGGGCCGGCCGGCCGGGGTGGCCGCTCCGATGACGACTCCCTGGAGCCCCAGGTCACCGGCGAGGGACACGTGATCCAGCGAACGCTGCAGCAGCGAGGCGTCCAGGACGAAGTCCTCGAGCCGGGGGGGACCCGACCGACCCGCCGGGAGGGGCCGGACCAGCGCGTGGATCGGGGTCCCATGGTCGGAGACCGCGTCGAGCGTCCTCGTCATGAGGCTGCGACTCGGGGAGAAACCTTCCTGCTCGAGGTCCGAGCACAGCTCCAGGCGGTCCGCGAAGGGAGCCGCTTCGGCCGCGAATCCGGGGGAATCGACGGCGATTTCGAGCGAAGCAGGATTCACGGTCGACCTCCGGGATGGCTGCGTGCCCCACGCGGCAGCCTAACCCACGGGACGACCGTGCGGGCCTGCCGGCTGTGGTAGGCTCGCGGCATGTCGCCGCAGGACCACGCCATCCCGGCCTCCGCCGGGCTCCTCGAGGAGCACTGGGGACTGACGGGCGACCTCGAGCGACTTCCCGGGGAGAACATCAACCTGCTGGTCCGCACGGCGGACCGGAGACTCGTGGTCAAGATCACGACCGACCCCCAGGCCGACGTGGGACTGGAGGAGCTGGCACTGGGAAGGCTGGAGGACGCCGGCATGCCCGTCCCCCGTTCCCTTCCGGCCCTCGATGGACGGTGCCACCTCGAGGTGGAGCGGGGGGAGCTTCGTGGCATCATGAGGGTGCAGCGGTTCCTGGATGGCACGCCGTGGCGCGACCTTGGGTCCACCCCGGAACGGCTCGCTTCGGTGGGGCGGATGCTCGGGCGGCTCCATGGGGCCCTTGGATCGAAGGGCGACGCCCTGCCGGGATCCGGTCGAACCCACCGCTGGGACCTCGCCGAAGCGGGTCAGCACCGACCGGTGATCGAACTGCATCCCGATCGGGTGGTCAGGGAACGACTGGAACGCTGCCTTCACCTCCATGCAGCCTGCGCGGCACCGTGGCTCCCCCACTGCCCCCGGGGTTTGCTTCACGGGGACCCGAACGACGAGAACCTGCTGATCGACGGGCATTGCGTCTCGGGGGTGCTCGATCTCGGCGACTGCCTCGAGGGGGCCCTGGTCCAGGACCTCGCGATCTGCCTGAGCTACGCGTTCCAGCACGAGGGCGTCGACCTCGACCGAGCCAGCAGCCTGGTGGAGGGCTACGAGAGCGTGCGAAGGCTCGAGGAGACCGAGACCGAGGTGCTGTTCCCGCTCGTGCTCGGGAGGCTGGCGACCAGCAGCCTGATCGGCCTGGCACGCCGGAGGGAGGAACCGGGGCACCGCACCTGGTTCAGCCACGAGGACTCGACGCTGGCCGCGATCGAACGACTGGCCGGGCTCGCCCCGGAGCCTGCACGCCGTCGCCTGTGCAGGCGCCCCGGGATGATCGGGGAGTCCTCCGGGGTCGAGGCGCTGCTGGAGGCCCGCCGGGAGCACCTGGGGCCCTCGCTTTCGGTCAGCTACCACCGTCCCCTCCACCTGGTGCGTGGTTCCCGCCAGTACCTGTATTCCGCGGATGGCGAGCCCTACCTGGACCTCGTGAACAACGTGTGCCACGTGGGACACTGCCATCCACGGGTGGTCGAGGCGATCAGCGGGCAGGCGGCGATCCTGAACACCAACACCCGGTACCTGCACGAGAACATCCAGGCCTTCGCGGCGGAACTGGCCGACACCCTCCCGGAACCGCTGGACACGTGCTTCTTCGTCAACTCCGGGTCGGAGGCCAACGAGCTGGCGCTGAGGCTCGCCCGCGCCGCCACCGGTTCCTCGGACATGCTGGTGATCGACGGTGCGTACCACGGGTCGACCTCGGCCTGCGTCGCGATGAGTCCCTACAAGTTCGACGGTCCGGGGGGGACCGGAAGGCCGGACTGGGTCCACGTGGTTCCCAGCCCCGACGGGTATCGTGGCGAGATCCGGGGGGATGCCGACACGACGGGGGACGGCTACGGACTCGAGGTGGCGAGGGTCGTCGGCGAGGCGTGCGCGAAGGGAAGGTCGATCGCGGGTTTCCTCGCGGAACCGATCCTCTCCTGCGGAGGGCAGATCCCGCTTCCCCGGGGGTTCCTCGCGGCGGCGTTCGAGCACGTGCGCAAGGCGGGCGGCCTCGCGATCGTGGACGAGGTCCAGGTCGGCTTCGGCAGGGTCGGCGAGGCGTTCTGGGGATTCCAGGTCCATGACGTCGTGCCGGACATCGTGGTGATGGGCAAGCCGATCGGGAACGGTCATCCACTGGGAGCCGTGGTCACCAGCCGGAGGATCGCCGAGGCCTTCGACAACGGCATGGAGTTCTTCTCGACCTTCGGGGGGAATCCCGTGTCGTGCGCATGCGGGCGCGCGGTGCTTGAGGTCGTGCGCGAGGAGGGGCTCCAGGAACGGGCCCGGTTCCTGGGTGGCCGGTTCCTCGAGGGGCTTCGTGCCCTGCAGGAACGACACGAGCTCGTCGGGGACGTGCGGGGGCAGGGGCTGTTCCTGGGAGTCGAGCTGGTGCGGGACCGAGGCACGCTCGAGCCGGCCGACGCGGAGGCCGAGGAGCTGGTGAACCGGATGAAGGATCGCGGCGTGCTGCTGAGCACCGACGGTCCCCTCCACAACGTGATCAAGATCAAGCCCCCGATGGTGCTCGAGCCGGACGACGTCGACATGTGCCTGCGGCTGCTCGACGGGGTCCTCGAGGACCTCGGCTCCTGAGTCAGGGCAGCTCCCGGATGCGAAGACCGCGGAACTCCACGGGCGACCCCTCCGACTCGAGGGCGAGGTAGCCGGTCCGGGGGCTGCACTCGCTGCCTCCGGAGACCTCCCGCCCGTTGACCCAGAGGCGGACCTCGCCGTTGATCGCGCGAACGTAGTAGTGATTCCACTGCCCGACCCCCCTGCTGTGCCGCTCGGTCGGGAAGCTGCGGCGCCCGTTCGGGGAGACCGGTGGGAAGGGCTTCATGGTGGAGGCGCCCACCGGGAAGACGTCGCCGTGGCAGGTGAACCAGTCCGCGGTGCGCCCGTCGCGCTCGTAGGCCTCCTTGTAGCCGAGGTCCAGCACCTGGATCTCGATCCCCTCGGGGAGACCCGGCCCGTCGAGGCGGTCCAGCGACTCGAGGGGGGACCAGATGAAGATCCCCGAGTTGCCGGCGGACCGGAGGTGCCTCCATTCGCAGCTCAGCTCGAAGTTGGTGAGCGGCTTGCGCATCCGGGTGACCCCGATGGGATCACCAGTGCATCGGATGAGGTCACCCTCCCAGGTCCAGGTGTCGGGATGGCAGTTGACGTTCTCGAAGTCGGACTCGGTCAGGGGCCGCCAGCCGGGGGCGTCCGCCGAGATTCGTGCCTCGGGAGGGGTGGTGCGGACCGAGGGCTCCTGGGTGGAGGCGGGCAGGGCGAGGGCGACCAGCAGGGCCAGGGTGGTGATCGTTCCGTTCATCGTCGATCCTCTCGCCGATCCTTCAGGAGATGCCGTCGAAGGAGGCCATCATGCGCAGCATGTCGGCGCACCGGTGGGCGTAGCCCGACTCGTTGTCGTACCAGCTCACGATCTTGAAGAAGGTGTCGTTGAGCTGGATGCCCGCCTTGGCGTCGAAGATCGAGGAATGCGGATCCCCGATGAAGTCGCTCGAGACAACCTGCTCCTCGGTGTAGTCCAGCGCGCCCGCCATGGGCCCGCTCGCGGCCTCCGACATCGCACGGTTGATGGCCTCCAGGGAGGTGGGCCGGCTGGTCCGGAAGGTGAGGTCGACGCAGGAGACGTTCGCGGTGGGCACCCGGAAGGCCATGCCGGTCAGCCTGCCCTGGACCTCGGGGATGCAGAGGGCCACCGCCTTGGCCGCGCCCGTCGAGGCGGGAATGATGTTCATGTAGGCGTTGCGGCCGCCGCGCCAGTCCTTCTTGCTGGCACCGTCCTGGGTGGGCTGGGTGGCGGTGGCCGCGTGCACGGTCGTCATCAGCCCTTCCTCGAGCCCGAAGTTGTCGAGGATCACCTTGGTCACGGGCGCAAGGCAGTTGGTGGTGCAGCTCGCGTTGGAGATGATCTGGTCGGTGGCGGGATCGTACTGCTCGTGGTTGACCTTGTAGACGAGGGTCTTCACCTCGTCCGGGGTCTTGGTGGGTGCGGAGATGAGCACCCGCTTCGCGCCGGCCGCAAGGTGCTTGCCCGCGTCGTAGCCGGTGGTGAAGAGGCCGGTGGACTCCAGGACGTAGTCCACGCCGAGCTCGGCCCACGGAAGGTTCGCGGGATCGCGTTCACTGGTGCAGCGGGTGCTGACGCCCTCGCAGGACAACGCCCCTTCGGAGGCGGTCACCGACTTCTCGAATCGTCCGTGGACGGTGTCACGCTGCACCAGATAGGCGAGGTTGTCGGCCGAGACCAGGTCGTTGATGCCCACGATTTCGATGCCGCCCTGACGCATGGCCGCCCTGTAGAAGAGACGTCCGATGCGACCGAACCCGTTGATGCCTACCTTGATGGCCACGATCTAAGCTCCTGAGATCCTGATGTCGTTTGTGGGGAAGGGTGAGATCACGCAGGGTAGGCCCCTGGTTGGAGTCGATCAACCTCGGTCGTCCGCACGGTCGTGCCGGGGGTGGGCGGAAGCGGCCTGCCGGCCCATGACGAGGTCCTGCAACGCGGGAAAGAGGGTGAACAGGGCCGCTGAGAAACGGACCGTCCAGCTGGTCCAGATCTCCGACCGGGGGGAACGCATGCCACCGATGACCGCCCTGGCCACGCGTTCCGGAGACTGGACGAAGAGACGAGGCGCGTGGTCGGGCACGCCGTTGCGACCCGCCTCCCCCTCGCTGAAGCCCGAACGCTCTGCGGATCGATCGAAGAACTCGGTCCGGGTGGTGATCGGGTGGACGGTGGAGACCCGGATCCCCCGGGGGGCGAGTTCATGTCGCAGGGACCTCGCAACCATCGCCTGCGCGGCCTTGGTGGCGGCGTAGATCCCCTGGTAGGGAAGTGGGAACTTCGAGACGCAGCTCGAGCAGAGGATCAGGTGGCCGCCTCGACCGCCCTCCAGCCACCTCCGAGCGGCGAGTCGGCAGAGCTCCACGGAGGCGAAGAAGTTCACCTCGAACATCGCCCGGAGGTCCTCCTCGCTGGTCTCGGTGAACGGGCGCTCGAAGCTGTAGCCCGCGTTGGAGAAGACGAAATCGGCTCCGCCATGGGCGTCCTCGGCGAGATCGAGGAGGCCCGCCGCGTTTCCGGGATCCGTCACGTCACCGACCAGCAGCTCGACCCCCCCGCCCCGGGCCCGGACCATGGCCGCGACCTCCTCCAACCGGTCGCGACGACGGGCGCCGAGCACGAGCTTCATGCCCTGCTCGGCGCAGGCGACGGCGGTGGCCGCCCCGATGCCGGAGCTCGCGCCGGTGATGACGACCACCCTGCCGGTGAGGTCCCTCATCAATCCACGCTCAATTCAAAGCTCGCGTCGAGGGTCTCCCCCGAGCGGACCACGGGCAGGTCCCGCCGGTCGCTGAGGGCGGCGGCGGGTGCCATCATCGGCTCGATCGCGACGAAGTCCGCACCGGGTGGATGGTAGACCTGGATGAAGTGCCAGGGGGCACCCGCCCGGAGGCGGACCACCCGGTCCCCGCCCTCGAGGCTGAAGACCGTTCCGTCGTCCGCTCTTCGAAACAGGTCGTCGAAGGTCCGTCCGGGCAGCGGTCCGTCGAGGTCGGACGGGCCCTCGACCACCAGCGCTCCGGAGTCGTCGCGCACGGGAAGGCACTGGTCGTCGAGTCGCACGTGCTCGAGGGGCGGGGTCTCGAGGGCGAGCCGGGAGGAGGCGACGTCGGGGAGGCAGAGGTACGGATGCCATCCGAAGGAGGCGGGCACGTCGCTGCCACCATCGGCCACCACGCGGGTGTTGACGACGATGCGACGATCCTCGAGCAGGTACTCGATCTCGAGTCGGTGGGGATGGGGAAACAGCCTCATCAGCTCCTCGTGCGCCCCCCAGTCGAGATGCACCGCGGCGCGATCGTCCCCCACCTCGAGTCGATCCCACGCCTCGAATCGAAGCAGGCACCCGTGTATCGGGAGGTTGTTGTCATCCCGCTTCACCCACGGATGCCCGTCGTAGGGGTCGTCGCGGAGCCGGTTGGCGAAGGGGTAGAGCAGCGGGATGCCCCCGGTCTTCGCGTCCGACCTGAATTCTTCCTCCGGAACGGGGAGACGAAGGTGTTCCCGACCGTCCACGCACCAGGACAGGCAGCAGAAGCCCAGTTCCGGGGCGATCCGGGCGGTGGAACCGCCGGGGGAGTTCAGATGGATGTCGGGCATTCTGGCACCGTACACTCTGGGAGTGGAATCTGCCCCGACCGGGGAGAATTGGAGCCTTGATGACGGACCAGAACGCTGTTCAGGACACGGAAGACCGGACCCGGGACCTGTTCGGGCGTCATCGAGCGCTGGTGGGGATGATCCACGTGGGGGCGCTCCCCGGGACCCCGAGGGGAATCCTCACCATCGACCAGCTGATCATCAACGCCGCACGCGACGGGGCGCTGCTCGCGGAGGCGGGATTCGACGCCCTGCTGGTGGAGAACATGCACGACCTCCCCTACCTCAGGCGGGAGGTGGGACCGGAGATCGTCGCCGGCATGACGGTGATCGCACGGGCGCTGCGCGAGACCCTCGACCTGCCGACGGGGATCCAGATCCTGGCGGGGGCGAACCGGGAGGCCCTGGCGGTGGCCCAGGCCGCGGACTGCGGATTCATACGGGCCGAGGGGTTCGCCTACGCGAGCGTGGCGGACGAGGGCCTGCTGGAGGAGGCGGATGCCGGACCGTTGCTCCGGTATCGACGGGCGATCGGGGCGGACGGGGTGCGAGTGATCGCGGACGTACGGAAGAAGCACAGTGCCCATGCGATCACCTCGGACGTGCCCCTCGACGAGCAGGTCCGGACCGCGGAGTTCATGGGTGCCGAGGCGGTGGTGGTGACCGGGTCGGCGACCGGCCGGTCGGTCGACCGGCAGGAGCTCGAGCAGGCCGCGGCGGCCTCCACGCTGCCGACCATCGTCGGCTCGGGGGCCTGCCGGGAAACGGTGGCGGAGCTCCTCGACACGGCGGATGCGGTGATCGTGGGCAGCGCCGCCAAGCTCGACGGTCGGTGGCAGCACGGCGTGGACGCCGGACGGGCCGCGGGGATCGTGGAGGCCGCACGCAGCAGGCACCCATGATGCCTACACTGGGTTCGATGCTGGTCTGGATCAACGGGACAATATCACCACCTGAGGAGGCGAGGATCAGCGTCTTCGACCGCGGGTTCATGTACGGGGACGCGGTGTACGAACTCGTCCGGTTCTTCGGGGGTGAGGGATTCGGACTCGACCTCCACGTGGAACGCCTTCGCTCGAACCTCGCACGCACCGGGATCGGGGGATTCGACCCCGACCGATACCCGGCGATCGCCGGGGAGCTGCTCGACGGACTCGGGAGCGGGGACGCGACGGTGTACCTCCAGGTCACCAGGGGGGTCCAGATGCCGCGGCGGCACCTTCCCGCGGACGACCTGACGCCCACGGTGGTCGCGGTCGCGAGCCTCGCGAAGTCGCTGGAGGACCTCGAGCGACCAGCCGGGGTCACCGTCGCCATCCATCCGGACCTGAGGCGGGTGCACTGCGACGTGAAGGCGACGAGCCTGCTGGAGAACGTGCTGGCGACGATGTCCGCGAGCGAGTCCGGGGCGCAGGAGCCGATCCTGGAGGTCGGGGGGCAGCTCACCGAGGGCGCCTCCTCCAGCATCTTCCTGGTCGATCGGGGCTCCCTGCGGACGCCACGCCTGGACGAGCCGCGGCCGATCCTCCCCGGGATCAGCCGAAGGCTGGTCGTGGAGGTCGCGGGGGAACTCGGAATCGAGTGCCGGGAGGAGGCGGTCACCGCGCGAGAGCTCCGGGAGGCCGGGGAGGCGTTCCTGACCTCCAGCAGCCGGGTCCTCGCCCCGGTGACCCGGGTCGACGGGACGGAGATCGGATCGGGGACCGCGGGAGAGGTTACCCTGCGGATCCATCGTGCGCTCGTCGAGCGCATTCGAGGCATGTCCGCGCTCCATTCGGGCGCCTGAAGGCAGGAGACCACGATGACCACGCTCGACCTGATCGCGATCTCGGTGGGGAACACCCGGATCCACATCGGATTCTTCAGGGGGGATGAACTCGATCGGTCGTGGGACATCGATCTCGAGGACCGCATGCAGGCGGTCGAGGTGGTCACCCAGGCATGGAAGTCCTGCGAGGGATCGGAGCGGCGCGCGGTGGCCCTCGCCTCCGTCAACGAGCAGCTGGCGATGGAGCTGAGATCGGTGATCGAGGACCAGCTCGGCGAGGAGGTCTACGAGCTGGGCAGCGACCTGCCGGTCCCCATCGGGGTGGCGCTCGATCCCGAGGCGACACCCGGGGTCGACCGGCTGCTGTGCGCGGCGGCGAGCTGGGACCTGCTGAAGCAGGCGTGCGTGGTGGTGGATGCAGGGACCGCGGTGACCATCGACTTCGTGGATGGGGAGGGTGTCTTCCACGGCGGGGTGATCGCCCCCGGGCTGCAGATGCAGCTCGATGCCCTGCAGGCCGGCACCGACGCACTGCCCGAGCTTCGCTTCGAGAAGCCGACCGGCGAGCCGTACGGCCGGAACACCGCTTCGGCCATGCAGAGGGGTGTCTTCCACGGCGTCCGGGGACTGGCATGGAGGATGGTCGAGGAGTTCGCGCGATCCTACGAGGCGTTCCCACTGGTGGTCGCGACCGGGGGCAACGCCGAGGACCTGTTCGCCGACGACGAACTGGTGAACCGCCTGGTACCCGATCTTGAACTCCGGGGGATCGCGGTGGCCGCGAGGCTGGCGCTGGCCGAGGCGGCCGAGAACGAGGAGTGAGCGTGCCCCGCGGGGACGGTTCGGGTCGGACGATCGGCTGGTGGGCGAGCAGCGCGCTTCCGGGCGCGATCGGGATGATGCACCTGCATGGCGACGTCGAATCCACCTTCGAGGGCCTGAGTGCGCGGATCCCGCCGGTCGGCGGGACCAGGCTGGTGGACCTGGAGGGCATCGATGACGCGGTCCTGGCCCGAACCGGGACGGAGTCCTGCCTGGTGATGCCCCACGGAGGTCCGAGGATTCGACGACTGGTGACGGGTCTGATGGAGGCGAACGGGGTGCAGCTCGTGGATGCATCCACGGTGGACGCGCAGACGACCTGGCCCGAGGCCCTGGATCGGGTCGAGGCCACCATGCTGCAGGCGCTTTCGATGACGGAGAGCCCCCGGGCGATCCCTCTGCTGCTCGCGCAGCCTCGCAGGCACCGGTCAGACGGGGCGCGGCCGGAACGAGGCTCACCGAGGCAGCGCACGCTGGATCGACTGCTGGTCCCGCCGGTGGTCGCCCTGGCGGGGGTGCCCAACGTCGGGAAGAGCACCCTGATCAACCGGCTGGCGGGGCGGGACGTGGCGATCACCGCGGACCTGGCGGGCACCACCCGGGATGCGGTGGTCGCGCGGGTGGTTTTGGATGGACTGGCGTGCGAGGTCGTCGATCTCCCGGGTCGACGGGAGGAGGGCGACGAGATCGAGCGGGAGTCGATCCGCCTGTCGGAACGCTTCATCGAGGAGGCGGACCTGCTGGTCCTGGTGACCGACGAGCGCGACCTCAACCCGGAGGGGCTGGGCCGCAAGCCCGACCTCCGGGTGTCCAACAAGGCCGACCTCCGCCGGGGGGATCCCGGGGACCCGGGGCTCGGGATGAGTGCCATGCTCGGAGAGGGGATCGAGGAGTTCAGGATCGCCGTCCGACGGATGCTGGTGCCCGACGAGGAGCTCGACTCCGAGGAGCCGTGGCTGATGCAGCCGGCCAGCGGAGGGGTGCCGGTTCAGAGCCCCACGATGGAGTAGCCGCTGTCGACGTAGACCACCTGCCCGGTGATCCCGGCGGAGTAGTCGCTGAGGAGCCAGGCGGCGGTGTTGCCGACGTCGGAGCCGCTGATGTTTCGGTGAAGCGGCGCCTTCTGCTCGACCCAGTCGAGGATCTCGGCGAACCCCCCCACCGCCATCGAGCTCATGGTCCGGAGCGGGCCACCGGAGATGACGTTCATGCGGAGGTTCCTGGGTCCGAGTTCCAGGGCGAGGTACCGGTTGGTGGCCTCGAGGGCGGCCTTGGCGACGCCCATCACGTTGTAGCCGGGCACCGCCTTCTCGGAACCGTAGTAGCTCATGGCCAGCATCGAGCCGCCATCGGGCATCACGTCCGCCGCCCGGTTCGCCATGGCCGCGTAGGTGTAGGCCGAGATGTCGATGGCCTGGTTGAACACCTCGCGCGGGGTGGCGGCGAACTTCCCGACCTGAAGCCAGTCCTTGTCGGCGAAGGCGATCGAATGCACCAGGAAGTCGATGGACCCGAAGTCCGTCTTGATCGATTCGAAGACCTCGTCGAGGTGCTCGTCACTCGAGGCATCGAGCGGGCGGAGCCAGGGATCCTCTATGCCGAGACCGCTGATCGCCTTCAGGCAGCGGCGCTGCATCTTCTCTCCCGGAAGGTGGGTGAAGAGACAGTCCGCGCCCTCCCGGACCAGACTTTCGGTGATCGAATAGGCGAAGGAGCGATCGTTGGCGATCCCGACGACCAGTCCACGCTTGCCTTCCATGATGCCCATGAGCGGAGTCCTCTCGAATGAATGGAGTGCAGAGTATAGGTGGTGAGGACCCGGGCAGCGATCCGACCGACGCCAGCAATCATCGGGGAACCCGGCTACAATCGCTTCCCGACGCGCGCGTAGCTCAATTGGATAGAGCATCGGCCTTCGAAGCCGAGGGTTGGGGGTTCGAGTCCCTCCGCGCGTGCTTGAGGGGCCCCGCCACCCATGGGTGGCGGGCCCGTGCCGGGGCACGGGATCAGTGACTCCCGGGGGAGTGGGTGTCCCGGACCGCACGGATCCGGTCCAGCTCCTCCTCGAAGATGGCCACCAGTTCCGGATCGAAGTGGGTGCCGGACAGGTTCCGGATCTCGTCGTTGACCCGTTCCTCGGGCCAGGCGTCCTTGTAGGAGCGAACCGAGCTGAGGGCGTCGTAGACGTCGGCCAGGCCCACGATCCTCGCCTCGATGGGGATCTCCTCCCCCGCCAGGCCGTGCCGGATCGGCTTGACGGGGGAATTCGGGATCGGAAGGTCGGGGTCGAGCGCCCCGGGGTATCCGGTACCGTCCCAGCGCTCGTGGTGATGCAGCGCCACCACGCGCGCGAGCTCGTCGAAGTCCGCATGAGTGTGTTCGAAGAGGCGGGCGCCGATCAAGGTGTGCATCTGCATGCGGGCGTACTCGGCGTCATCGAGTCGACCCGGCTTCTTGAGGAGGGTGTCCGGAATCCCGATCTTTCCCACGTCGTGCAGCATCGCCGCGATCGAGAGTCGATCCCGATGGTGCTCCATGGTGACCCGGTCCATGCCGCGCCGGCGCGCCCAGCCCTCGAAGAGCACCCGGGAGTACCCCGCCACCCTCCGCACGTGGGCCCCGGTCTCGCGTGGGTCGTGGATCTCCGCCATCGCGATCATCCGCTCGATCAGGGATCGGGTGATCCTCGCACGCTCGAGGGCCACGCTGGCGATGGAGGCGAGGTTCCTGATCAGGCCCAGGTCCTCGGAGTCGAAGCGCCCCTTGGGCACGCCCTCGGCGGTGGTGGGATTCGCGAGCTGGAGCACCCCGAGCGGGTCGCCGCTGGGGGACTTGAGGGGGTAAGCGAGCACCGACCTCGTCCGGTAGCCGAGACGCTGGTCCTGGGCGTGGATGAATCGACATCCGGGGTCGGATGAGGTCCTGTAGACGTCCTCGACGTTGATGGGCTCGCCGGTGGTGCTGACCCTGCCCGGGATCGATTCAAGATCGATCGGGACCCGCAGGCCGCCCGCCAGGTCCGCGATGCTTCGCCCACTCTCCAGGTGGTGATCGTTCTGCATGAACCGGACCACGAGTGCCTGGTGCTCCCGGGTCAGGATGGAGCCCGACTCCGCTCGGACCAGGAGGCGCGCCCTGGTGAGGATGTGCTGCATCAGGATGTCCAGGTCGCGAATCTCGTTGAGTTCGATGCCGACCGTGCCGATCGACTCCAGGCGGACGTCCTGGGTGGCCACCTTGTCGCGCAGGGCGTCGATGGACTGCCGGAACATGTCGTTGAGGTCCTGCAGTTCGGAGTTGCTCGAACGAAGCGCGCGGGAGGCGAGGTCCGCGTCCCGGGAGTGCCGGCGCTGGTCGAGCTCCGAGGCGTAGGCCGCGGCGTGGCGACGGAGTCGTGCCTGGAACTCGATCGGGGTGGGGATCCCGTCCAGGTAGTCGGCGGCGCCGATCGAGAAGGCCCGGGCCTTGACCTCGGGGGACTGACCGGCGCCGACCGCCACGAACGGCAACGGGAACACCGAGGAGGATGATTCGTCGGCGGGGATGTCCCGGGCGTCGACCAGGGTGATGCGGGCCGCGCTTCCGGAATCGATCGCGAGCAGGTCATCGGGAAGGCTGACCCGCCGGGGGGACCAGCGGATGCCGGCGTGGTCGGGTACCAGTGCCTCCATCGCGGCCTGGACCGACTCCTCGTCGTGCAGTGCGATGAGCAGTGCTATCTCCGGGGGTTCGGGCATCGGGCCGATTCTAGCCCGTGGGATCGGTGTTATGGGCTGAGGACCCAGTCCTTCGAATCCGCACGATCCGCCCAGAGACGCATGTCGTCGAGGTCCTCGATGGGGAGTGCATCGACCGAACCGTCCACCCTGGAGATGACGGTCCGCCCGTTCCACCTCGCGGAGACGTTCCCGCTCGAGGTGGAGTCCTCGGGGTCGTACTCGGGCTTCCAGCGGCGGGACGCGAAGGTCGGGCTGGCCACCTTGAAGTAGCCCTCGATGCTGCGGCCGCCCCCGTTGGGCTGGGTGTCCCCGCGGGCGGAGGCGAAGACCGTCAGCCGTTCCGGATGGCGGACCTGGCTGAGGTTCGAGGCGTAGAAGTTCCCGAGCATGTCGGTCAGCGCCGGATTGAAGCAGCCATCGACCTCGTCTCCCCCGACCCAGGTCGAGTTGATCCCGAGCGACGGGAAGGTCGCCACCGCGTAGACGTAGCTCCCGTAGTCGTTCAGGCGGAGGTCCTTGAGGTAGTCCTGCTGGTCGTTGACGTAGAGGATGTCGAAGTTGAACGACAGGTACGGTGCCAGTCGCCATGGGTACCGGTTGCCGGCCACGCCGATCGTCGCGTCGGAGATCGGAGCCCCATCGGGGGTCATCGCCTTGAGGCCCGACCGGTACCCGGGGAGCAGGTCGCCGTCGTGATCGAGTGCGTAGTTGGTCCAGGCGATGAGGGACTGCCGGGCGGCGTTGCGCTCCGTGACTTCCCTCGCCTGGTTGCCCAGCTTGCCACCCACGAACAGCACGAGACCCAGCAGCACCAGGACGATGCTGACGACCACGAGCAGCTCGAGAAGAGTGAAGCCTCGTGGGTGCCTCTGGATGGACCGGGCGTGTGACATGGAGGAGGTCGAACAGGATGGATTCACGGGCGTACCGAATCCTCGTGCAGCTGCTTGAACGGACGATCGGGCCGTAGAGTGTATACGGGTAAAAACACGAGGCGGAGCCTTGAAATTGAGACTCAGTCTCAATATCGTGTAAAATTGCACGGATTGTGCCATCTCGGCAGGCATGTCCCTAAGCATCTTGCATCTTAGTAGCTTAGGGTCGAGTCCGAGCACGTTTGAAGGTATTCCATCCCCGACCATTCCCCCACCCGACCGGCTTGGGACGAGGCCCGGTCATCGAGAATCGCAGACTGTCCCCCGAGGAGCGTATCCCCCATGATTCCAGGAGTGCCCAAGACCACGACCGCCCTCCTTTCACTGGCGTGTGCGACGTCCATGGCCGCGTCGGCACCCCAGGGCTGTGAGATAGTGTTCACGGTCACCAAGTCGGAGCCGACCCTCGATCGATGGATGTACCCCTTCAACCAGACGCCCGGGTACCGCACGGCGGGTTCGACCTTCGGCTACTGGAGCTACAACTTCGCCGACGGCTTCGACGTGCGTGACGCCCAGATCGTGCTGGGGTTCGACGTCTCCGAGGACTACGACCCCACCCAGTGCGAGTGCTTGCAGGTGGTCTCCGCGAAGGTCACGATCCAGATAGCGAACAACGCGATCTTCTACGACGACACCATCGACGACTGGCGCTGCTTCCTGCCTCCCGACGACCCCGACTACGTGCCCGATGAGGACATCGACCAGCCGATGGAGCTCACCGGGGTCGGCTATCGCGCGGGATTCACCAACGAGACGTGGACCGAGGGAACCGACCTCACTCCGGGAGCACCTTTCGCGGTCCCCGAGACCGGCCCCCCCTCCGCCCCCAGGAGTCGGACCGCCTACTCGATGGTCTTCCGTGACGGGGTCCCCACGGACTGCTCCAACAGCTTCAGGGAGAACTGGAACCCGGAACCGTTCGCGATCGGCAAGGTGGATGGACTCCAGCCGGGGGATGCGGTCCCCGTGGATTCGGTCTTCGAGTTCGACGTCAACGTCGCGGACGAGAACATCCAGGAGTACCTGCGCCAGCAGGTGTCGGAGGGTGACGTGCGGTTCGTCCTGAACTCGATGAAGCAGGCGTTCCAGGACGGGGGGAGCTTCCCGTCGTTCTACCTCAGGGAGAACCCCGCGGTCCTCTTCGGCGTCGCCTCCGCCGCCACCCTGGAGCTGGTGCTCGACACCACCTGCGAGGAGCCGACGTGCCCCGCGGACTTCAACGACGATGGCGTGATCAACGGCTCCGACCTGGCGCAGCTGCTGGGGCGCTGGGGTACCCTGGACGTCGAGTTCGACCTGGACGGGGACGGGGCGATCGGGGGGGCTGATCTGGCCTTGTTGCTCGGGTGCTGGACCTCCTGACCCTTCACCGACGACGCACCCGGGTGGCGGCGAGGATGGCAGGCCCGCAGTGACCGGTCAGCCCGACGCCACGGCCTCGGGAACCGCCTCCCGGTCGCGGGCAAGGCCTTCGAGGACCAGGTCCATCGAGGCGTGCAGCGAGGCCTCGACCTCGCTCACCGGACAGTCCATGACCGCGGCGACCTCCTCCGGGCCGAGGCCCTGGAGATGGTGAAGCACGAGGAAGAGGCGATCCCGTCTGGACCGGGTTCGCCGGAGGACCAGGGCCAGCCGTTCGTGAACGTAGGAGCATCGTTCCTCGGGTTCCGGTGTACGCTGCATGGGTGGATCCAGGGCGAGGTTCGCCTGCACCAGGGACGCGCGCCCACCGTCCATGGTCGGGCGAATCCGCGTTTCCTGCGATGGGACACACGGTATATCGGACGCTCCGGGGCGTCAACATCGTCGGGACTCCGACGGTGCTCGCAAGCGTGCGGCCGGCAGCGGACCCGACCGGGCACGAGGCCGGTCACGCGGCGTGCCGGCCCTCGGTGAAGAGTCCGCCATGCTCGGCCACGAGCCGGTCGTATTCGGTCAGGTCGATGCGGAGGAAGGGCTCGATGAGTTCCGGATCGAACTGGGACCCGGCGCATCGGCGCAGTTCGGCGACGACGACCTCTCGTGGTCGGGCCGAGCGATAGGTTCGGGTGGAGCTCATGGCGTCGAAGGCATCCGCGAGCGCCACCAGGCGAGCGAAGATCGGGATCTCCTCCCCACCCAGGCGGTGCGGGTACCCGGTTCCGTCCCATCGTTCATGGTGATGCAGGACGGCGGGAAGGATGTCGTCCATCTGCGGGATGTCGCGCAGGATCCTCGAGCCGATCTCCGGGTGACGCATGATCCAGCCGAACTCCTCGTCATCGAGCCTGCCCGACTTCTGGAGGACGTGTTCGGGAACCCCGATCTTGCCCACGTCGTGGACGAGCCCGGCAAGGTAGACGCGGCTGGCCATCGATTCCGGGAGGCCGCATTCCCGCGCCAGGGCACGCGCAAGCCAGGCCACGCGCTGGGAATGCCCGCGCGTGTACTGGTCCTTGGCGTCGATCGCGGAGACCATGCCCTGCACGGTCCCGAGGAACATGGAGTCCAGGTTCGCGTAGAGACGTGCATTCCTCAGGAACACGGAGACGTGCTCGGCGGCCGCTCCCAGAAGCTTGGTCTCGATGCTCGAGACCGTGCGGGAATCACCGGGGCGCGTACCGGCCAGGAGCACGCCGACGATGCCGGAGTCACCCACGATCGGACAGGCCACCACCGTGGAACGGGAGGGCCGGGAGGAGTCCGCCAGGCCGGCATCGAGGACCACGGGGGAGCGACCTTCGAGCGACTCGATCAGTCGGTCCCCGGCAGTGGCGATGCGGGACGGGGTCTCGGGTGCGGTTCCCGCGATCATGAACCCATCGAGGACTCCGGGGATCCGCTGCAGGTCTCGGCAGAGCCGCACCCCGACCCATGAGAAGGGCAGGACCCGCTGCAGCTCCTTGACGACGGCGTCCAGGAACTCGTCCGGGGTGGTGGAGACGGAGGTGTTGCCGATGAGCGTGTGGTAGAGGTGGATCTCCTCGTAGGAGTCCCCCAGCTGCTTGCCGAGACTGCTGAGCATCGCGCTTCGCCTCGAGATCTCGCACTCGCTCAGCCCGGCGAGGTGCATGAACGAACAGTACCTCGGGATCTCGGTGGAGCCCAGGAGGTCGAATTCGCCAAGCATCGACGCCACGAGGGTCCGGTCCAGGCGGGCGGACTGGCACAGCAGGTCGAGGAATTCGCTTCGTTCGAGGTCCTGCGTCGGGATCACGATGCAGCACATCCGGGCATCGGTGCCCGTCGCGGGAAGCCCGAAGGAGACCAGCCACAACCCGGGGCACACCTCATGGGACTCGAGGTCGCCTCCTCGCTCGACACGGGCGCAGGCCTCGCCGACGGCCTTGCGGACGATGGGACTCGAGAGCAGGAGGCTGCGGAGCCAGTCGTCGGTCTCGAGATCGTAGTCCGGCCGACGAACGTCCAGCAGGAGGCGCACCGCGCCCTGTCGGCGCAGCACCGTGTCGACCTGGTCGGTGAAGGAAATGGCCGAGGAGAGCGTCATGCCGCAGCGACTCCCCGGTGGGGGGACTCGGCGTACTGGCCGATGACGCGGGCTTGTTCGCCGACGAGTGGGATACGTCCCATCATCGCCTCCAATCGGTTCTGGGCAGCATCGTGCTGGCGCATGGAAGGGAGCACCGAAACGACCTCGATGGCTCCGCGCGTTCCCTGCATCGGCACAACCCCCGGGATGATCAACTGTTTCCGGGAGGTTTCTGCAGAAGGCCGGCCCGGGCGGCCCCGGACCCCCCCGCGAGGGGACGGAATCGGGCATTCGGGCCCCCCGGAGGTTCCCGGACCTTGCCGGCTCCCCCCCACCGGAGGCTCATTCGCCAGGGCCCTCGAGGGAACCCGAGGCGATGGCGTCGACGTACCGCCGGGTGGAGGTGGAGTCGTTGCGTTCCCGGATCGCCTTGATGCAGAGTCGGCGTGCCTCCTCGACGTTCCCGTCCAGCATCTCGAGCTGGGCCAGGGCGAGCAGCGGAATCGCCTGGCCACTTGGCGCGAGTTGGTTGGAGCGGGTGAACCAGGCACGAGCCGATGCGAGGTCCATCGATTCGAGGGCCGCGACGCCCTTGAACAGGAACCCCTCGATCCGTCCCGGGGCGAGGGAGATCAGGCGATCCCCGCAGGTATCGAGCCTCCCGAGGTCGCCGATCTCATGGGCGGTCGCGCCGTAGTCGATCCATGCCTGGATGTTGTCGGGATCGACCCGGAGGAGCTGGACGTACGTCGACCGCGCGTCCCGGGGGGATCCCATCTCGAGGTAGCACCGGGCCCGCAGTTCGTACAGCCATGACGGGATCGCACCGGTCATCGAGGACTGGAGTTCCTCGAGCGTCCGGAGGCACTCACGGAAGTGCGCCCCGTCGAGCTGGGCGCGGGCGAGGTCCGCCATGATGATCTGGTCGTCCCCCCCGATGAGGTGGGCCTGCCGCAGGTGACGGATCGCGGACCGGTCATCGTCCACGAGCACCGAGATCGTGCCGAGGAGGTGGTGCATGGCCGCATTGTTCTCGTGGAAGCCGATCCTCGGCAGGAGCAGGGACCGGGCCTCCTCGAAGCGCTGCATGTCCACCAGGGTCTCCCCGGCCGCGAGGAGGTAGTGCACGCTGTGCCGACTGTCTGGATCGAGCTCCAGGGCGGTGAGGTACGCCTCCAACGCCTGCGGGTCCCGGCTCCAGCGCTGGAAGACGATCCCCCGAAGGTAGTGGGCGTCGGGGATGGCCGGATCCAGACTGATCACCTCGCCGAGCAATCGGTCGCAGGACTCCAGGCGACCCTGTTCGAGGCAGATCCGGGCCAGCAGCATGTAGGAGCGGGGATCGGAAGGGATCCGGCGGCGTGCCTGTTCGGCCAGCTTCATCGCCTTGTCGAACATCCCGTTGGTGTAGGCCCGATGGGCCTGCTCCAGATCCAGGTGGGCCTTGTGGCCATCGATGCGCTGCTGGGACTCGATCCGGTTCTGCATCCCCCGCCCGCGCGGGGTCGTGGAGCATGCGGAACAGGCGAGCAGCAGCAGGCTGGAACCGAGGGTCAGGATCTTGGAGGTAGGCACGTGGTGGCTCCGGGTTCGGGAGATGAGGAAGTCACGGGTCGTCCCCCCCGTCGGGGGAGGCCTCGACGACCACGGGCACAGGTCGCCCCGGGTCTCGGACCAGTCCAAGGAGACGCTCGCTTCCGAGGAGGTTCGAAGCCGATCCCTCCGCGGACGGTTGGACCGCCTGGTCCCCCTGATCCGCCGGAGCAGCCTCCCCGCGGGCGAAGGCGTCACGGAACGGATCGACGGCAGCAGGGAACCGCAGGGGATTGATGGAGGCGGGACCAGGCACGATCCGGGAGAGGGGATCGGAGGTGGGATGGTCCCCCGGAGGGGCGATTTCACCCAGCGAACGCCTGAACGTCCTCCGGAAGACCCTCTCGAGCACGTCGCCCTCGAGGTCGTAGATCGAACGTTCGCCGAGCACCTTGGCCCGAAGGCGGACGATCTCGGGCTGGTTGGGATCGTTCCGGAGGGATCGATTCATGAAGGAGATCGCGAGGTCCGTGTCGCCACGGTCCAGAGCCACGTGGGCGTCGTGGTTGTAGTTGGCGGCCATCTTCTCCCTGGACCAGGGGAGGAGACCCTCGCGCACCCCGACGGATATGTCGCGCACGAGTTCGTTGGCCTCGCGGGAGGCGTCGTCCATGACCTCCTCCTTGACCACCGTCGGGGTGACCAGGAAGATGATCTCCTGACGCTCGACGCTGTCGTCCTGGCCCTGGAACGCCCCGCCCAGAAGCGGTACGTCGCCCAGTCCGGGAACGCTCTTGCGAAGGGTCACCGCCTTGTCCTTGAAGAGTCCGCCGAGGACGATCGTCTCGCCGTCCCGGACCCGCACGTTGGTCGTGATCTCGTTCGTGATCTCGTCCGGTACGGTCGTGAATCCGTTGTTGGCTCCATCCCCGATGGTCCGGAGCCGGTACTCACTCACGCTGGGGTAGAGCTCCATGCGGATCGAGTTGTCACGGCTGATGAATGGACGGAGGATCAGGTTGATGCCGGTGTCCAGGAACTGGACGGCCTGGGTGGTGGCGGTCTCGGTCTGGGTGGTGGACAGGTAGGCGACCCGTTCACCCACCAGCACCTGGGCCCGCTGGCGGTTGAGGGCGAGTATCTTCGGGCGAGCGAGGATCATGGTGTCCGAGACGTCGTCGAGCAGCCTGAGGAACACCCCCACGTTGTCGTTGAGGACCCCGAACTTCAGCCCACCGGGACCCGTGGTGTTCCCGACGGTGGACTGGATCCCCAGGGCGTTGTCCGTGGGAGTGAGCGCACCGGGCACCGGAGGAGCGGCTCCCTGCAGCCATCCCACGGGATTGAGCGGGCTCACGAGGCTGGTGAAGTCCGCCTTCAGCAGCACGCTGACGTCCATGCCCCATGCGTAGGCACCGTCCGACTTGGTCACCAGGATGGTCGATTCGACCATGACCTGCTTGGGAGGGGTGTCGATGTCCTCCAGCAGCGTGTGGATGGCGGAGAGATTCTCGGGGTAGTCCCGCACCACGAGCACCGGCTGGTGCGCCCACTCGTCGTTGCCGGCGTCGGTCTTGCCGGGTGCGAACCCGCTCTGGACGTCTCCCAGGTTGGACATCGTTCCGTCGCCGGAAAGAAGGGGCAGGGCGAGCGCCTCGGCATCCAGGGGCGACACGTGATCGAGGTAGAACACCCGGTCCTCGAGCTCGCGGCCGGCCCGTTCACGCTGGAGCTTCTCCTCGCAGGTCATGACGTAGATGAAGTTGCCCTGCTCGTCGTAGCAGAGGCTCGCGATGTGCAGGATGCTGTCGAGGGCCTCGTAGAAGGTCACGTCGAAGAGGTTGGCGGTGATCGCGACCGATCCGACCCGCTTGCTGGTGATGATGTTCCTGCGACTCTGGACGGCGAGCATGTTGAGGACCTGCGGAAGCGGGACGTCCTCGACCGCGATCTCGAAGGCCCCGAACTCGTCGATCAGCTCGACCGGTGGATCCGACCTGGTCACGGGGGGGGCGTCGGGCGGGGTCGGGGTGCCGGCGGTTCCCCCGGACGCCTCCTGTGGTCCCGCCCCCCGGGTGGAGGTGGCGAGGAGCGCGACGGAGACGACGAGAAGAGCCGCCGTCCGGCTGTTCACGGTCGGGTGCTTCGATTCGCTGGATTGCATGCTGCTCCTAACATCTGGAACTCGCGGGCGCCTCGGGCCCTCCGCCCTTGGCACCATGTTCCACAGGATTCACGGCGGTCGACCCGGAGCGGGCCACCACACAGCATGTCGGCCCGGGGGCCGACCGACTTTCACCCAACCGCCGCCCCCCGGCCAAATGCAGGCCGCCGGAGAGGGTCGTGCTGGTTCTGAGGGCATCCCGATAAGCGGGGTCAGTGGTCGGGACGATCGCCGGCATGCTCCGGGAGGTTCGGCAGCGACTCCGCGAAGGGGTCGCGGTCGAGTCGAGCGTCGAGCTCGAGGGATCCGGGTGCGCCGGGTCGTTGCGCACCGGGCGAAGTCGTCGCCGGCCGGGGTTCCGGGTTGGCCACGGCCATGCGGGGCATGCCGGTGATGATCCGGAGCCGGTGCCAGAGCAGCATGCCGGCGGGTCGAGCGATCATCAGTCCGGCCACCGCGAAGGTCAGCCCGAGGAGAGCGTAGCGGACCCGGGTGGACCTCATGAGCGTCCCAAGGCGTCCGGCCAGGCACGTCCCGTCTCCGGAACCTGGGCGAGGGTTGCCGGTCTCGTTCGCGTGCATGGTCAACCGTCCTCCGGAGCGGGTCGTGACGCCACCTTGAAGCAGGCGTCCACGAGTCCGGGTTCACCGGGCGCCCGATGCACCCGGAGGCTGCGGACGCGGATGAGCCGGTCCGTCGATTCGATGCGCTCGAGCGCGGCGATCAGCGTCGAGAACCGACCGTTCATGCCCACCACGAGCTCCTCGCCTGCGCCAGCGGAGATGGCGGCCCGTGGGACGGGGACCGGGGAGGCAAGTGACAGCTCGGTCGGGCAGTCGTCCTCGAACCCGGAGGTCACGACGTCCCTCAGGGAGACTGAGGTCCGCTCGGTGGAAAGCCGGATCTCGACCCGTTCCGAATGGGCACGATGGTCGAGTTCGAGGGCGAGGCATTCGATCCGACGACGCGCCTCGGAGACCGAGATCCCGGTCCGTTCAAGGCGGTCGACCTGGTCCATGACCCGGTCCGCATGACCGTATTCGGGCAGGACCAGGAAGAAGCCGATGGCGGCCGCGACGGCGAGCAGTCCGGAGAAGGCGAGCCGTCCCGGGGTGGTCAGCGGGTTGTTGGTGCTGGTTGTTCGGTCGTTCATCGTTGCAGGTCTCCCATGAGGGCGTTGGATTTGGTCGGGTCGATCTCGAATTCGACGGCGAAGTGCCTCGGGTCCGGTCCGTGGTCGGAGGTCGCTCCCGGGCACCGGTGACGGACCGTGCGGAAATACCGGTGCCGGGCGATGCCATCCACCAGGTCCAGGAGTTCGTTGCTTCCCGGGGCCAGTCCCTCGAGCCGGCAGAGCAGCCGGGCGCCGGGCTCGACCGCGCCATCGGATCCCACGGACTCGAGGTCGATGCCGAGGAGGGTGATTCCGGGAGGGACCAGGTTCGCGACGGTCGCCAGCAGCCGGCCCGTGGGAAGATCCATCGCGGGTCGAGGGAGGGCGGATTCCATCGCGAGGATCGATCGGACCTCGGCTTCCCTTGATTGGGATCGCTCCAGCAGATCGATCGCCGCGGCACTTCGGATCCTTGAATGGAGCAGGAGCACGAGCAGGCATCCGAGCACCGCGAGCCCCGCGAGGACGAGTCGACGGTCGCGATGGCGAGCGCGCAACGGTGCGGCATAGGCCGGGGGAAGCAGGTCGAGGGTGCGGTACCTCATGCGGCCCTCCCGCGATACTGATACGCCTTGCGGGCCCTGGTGGGACGAAGGGCGAGACCCATCACGGCGGTCCAGGCGGAAGGATCGTCGTCGACGATGCCTCGCTGCTCCATGGCGGTCCCGAGCGCCTGGACGCTTCCCAGCTCGTCGTCGAGGGAGACGGGGGTACCCAGTACGTCACCGATCATCCGAGCGAGTTCGGATCTCGCGGCCCCGGAGCCGGAGCAGATGAACTGCCGGGGGTTCCGGCCGGGCAACGTCGTGCAGCAGGGTCCAAGGCAGCCTTCGATCCACTCGGGGACCGTCTCCGGTCCCCGGGGGGAGAAGATGCTGCAATTGACGATCTGGTCACCTCGCAGGAAGAGCAGGGCATGTCCGTCGGATCCGGCATGGAGGAGGACACGCGAATGCTCCCGATCGCGAACCCGGCGATACCTTCTCGAGTGGGTTCGGGCCGCGGCACAGAATCCGGGCTCGAGGGCGATCGGGGTGCACCCCGCCAGCATCACCGAATCCAGCCAGTGGGTGCAGGCAGCATGCTCGAACGCGAAGAGCAGGACCGCGGTCTGCGGGGATCGCGGCCCGGCGGACATCATTCCGGTATGGAGCCAGTCGACTTCCATTCGGCACTCCGGGAGCCCGAATCGTTCGGAGGCCTTCCATGCCAGGGCCCGCTTCAGTTCCTCAGGGCATGACTTCGGCGCGACGACCGACTCGACGTGGAACGATCCAAGCGGCGCGGACAGCATGCAGCGACGACCGAGGAATCCACCTTCCCGGAACGCATGCTTGAGCAGGTCGGCGAAGGACCGGACTTCGTCGCGGGACGGGAGTGGAAGTGCGGCCATCGCCTTGATCGCGCCGGAGCGGATGTCGGTCTGCAGGATCCGGACCATGTCGTCACCCACGTCGATCCCGATGGGTGATCTCGTGAAGGAGAATGGTGATGGCAGGCAGCGGGACATGCGGGGTGCTCCACGGGACGATGGGCCTCGGGAGAGGATTCATCGGCAGCGCGAACACATCGGATGAGGGCGATCCGGAGGCTGGTGGGCCCGGTAGGAGCTGGAGGAACAGGTCTGATAAGGGCCCTCTCCGGGATCGCTCAGGGCGTTGCGAGCACCTCGACGGTGGTCTTGCCGGTGAAGGGGGCGACGGTGATCCGATAGCGATGACCCGAGCTGGCCAGCTCGATGATCCCCCCGGTCCCGGGGGCGCCCCCGGCCGAGGAGATGGAGCCCCCGTATTCATCGAAGGTCAGGAAGTCCCGGCCGGAATCGAGCTCGACGCTGGTGATCGAGACGCCCTGGAATCTGGAGTCCGATTCGAAGTCCACGATGAAGTCCCCCCCACTCCGCGCGGTCCCCACCGGGTGTTCGACGAAGTCGGCGGAGTCCCCGGGGTGGGGCTGGTTCATCGTGACCGTGTCGACCCGGGTGATGCAGTAGCCGGAGTAGGCGGTCTCCCCCGTCGTGGATTCGAGGAACTGGAAGCGTCGGAACTCCTGGTTGGCGAGGGCATCGGATTGCGCGAAGACGATGTCGGAGACCACGGAGCGCGCGGCGGCCTGGATCGCGAAGGTGCCACGATCAACGAGGTTGGGCAGCAGCAGGGTGCCGGCGATCGCCAGGACACCGACCACCACCAGCAACTCCACGAGGGTGTACCCCGGACGGGCTGCCGGCAGGCGGCATCGCATCAGTCGACCTCCGCGCCGGGACCCGATGGGGTCTCGTCGAGGCGGCGTATGCCGCCGGTGCCGGCGGAGCGTGCCGGCGATGCGGGTTCCGGGTCGTCGATCCGGGACATCGCTGAGACGGCGCCCGCGGACCCCTCGGACCGATGGCAGGCCTCCGCGAGGAGTTCGGCAAGCCGGGGGTAGTCGATGCCGGGACTGGTGACGGTCACCGCGACGGTCCCCTGTTCCAGCAGCACCCTGGTGCGTCGCAGTTCCTCGACCAGGTCGGCCAGCAGGCGGATCTGCTGGTTGCGCTGTTCGATGCCGGCGGTGTTGAACGAGGGTCCGGAAGAGAGCGGGTTGCCACGGCCGGGCAGTTCGGAGGCACGCTGCGAGAACGGCGGGTCGGCACCCGTGGCGAGGGCCTGGGGCACGAACGACCTCAGCAGAAGCCCCCCCACCACCACCACCGAACACAGGAACAACGTGGGGAACGGGGTGGGCGCTTGTTCCGACATGCAAACTCCTCGTGGCGGCTGGGCGACCGGGGATCAGAAGTGGTGGGCGGTGAGTGGCAGCACTGACGGCTCCATCGCCAGGGCCTGGTCCTCGAGGAAACTCCCCATGACGTCCTCGAGGTCCCGGTGGCCGGAGGCGCAGACGAAGATGGAGCGGTAGTCGAGATCGCCACGGAGGCCGCCATTGCAGTGATGATCTCCGACCGGTACCGGCAGTTCCCGGAGGTTCGCGGACGAATCGCGCACGTACATCGTGGCCACGATGCTCCTGGTGGACCAGCGCTGGTCGAGCACGAGTATCTCCTCGGGATCGGGATGGCCGGGCCGCATCGCGCTGTCACGCCAGAGGACCAGCGACCAGTCGGGGCTGCTCGGGGTGAACTCCCGGGACAGCACCAGCCAGCCAGAATCCCTGACCAGGACCCGGTCGACGATCGTGTAGCTCGTGACGGACACGTGGGGATCGTCACCGGCGATCGGATCGCCGGAGGAGGACCGGGGCGAGAACTCGATCAGCAGTCCCACCATCAGCAGTCCGAACAGCGCCACCGCGGATCGCGGCACCAGTCGCCTTCGGACCTCGGTGACCTGGTTCGTCATCCGTCGTTCCTCCTCACCACCCCGTCGGGGTGCCCCCTTCGCTCACCGAGACGACCCTGAGGTCCCGGTCCCAGGAGATGGCGAAGTCCCCGGGCAGCAGGATCTCGTTGTTGTTCTCCTGGTCGGGATCGGGCACCGGCGCGCTGAGCAGTCCGGATTCGTCGAGGGTCGAGACGACGTCCTCGATGCTTCGGCCCACATCGATCGACGCACCGTGCGTCACCCAGTACATCCCCAGCTGTCCTCGAAGGATGTTCAGCTGTGAACGGGCGGAGGTCCGCTCTGCATCGCCCGTCGCATTGGTGAACTGCGGGATCACGATGCTCGAGAGCAGGCCGAGGATGACCACCACGATGAGGATCTCGATCAGGGTGAATCCGCGTCCAGGGGCGGTTGTTTCGAATGGTTCCATCACTCACTGTCTCCATGGGGCCCGGGGAGGGGGAGATGACCCTGGCGCACTCCCGTGTGGCGAGCGGATGTCCTGGCACATCCAGTCGGACATCGGGTTCGATGCCGTTTGCAAGGTGCGGTCCGGCCCCCGGCCGGGCAAGCCGGCGATGGTGTTTGTTCGAAAACCGGATGACCCGGGACGGGTGATACCGGTGGCGCAGGCGCGAAGTGGCCATGGAGTCCGTTCCATGGCGCTTCGCGACGTGCTGGTTCTGGTGTCCGGCGTTCACCAAGGCATCACTCCCGAGCTGTCGGCCTCGTCGCAGGTGTCGCAGGTGATGACCAGGCGACCGTTCACCACGCCCCACTCGTAGGGATCCTGGAGCAGCGGGGCGAAGTTGCCGGAATCGTCCGTGGACTCGGGCACGTATTCCGGCATCAATGCGTCGAACAGTTCGCTGTAGTCGGAAACGTCATCACCGCCCGGAAGGGTGCTGTTCTGGGCCCGATAGAGCTGGCACTGGCTGCGCATCGACTGCAACTGGGTGCGGGCCTGGCTCTCGGCCGCCTCGCTCGCGGCGTTGGTGAACTGGGGAATGACGATGGAGGCGAGGATGCCGAGGATGACGACGACGATCAGGATCTCGATGAGGGTGAATCCCCGGTTGTGCCTGGTGGATGTACGCATGTGGGTGGTTCCTTAACTGCAAGGGGGGCCCGTTCCCCCGGTCCCGGTGACCGTCCTCGCGAGGACGGTGCCTTCTTGAAGTCCGGGGCCCGGACGGCCCAGGAATGAGGCGGGTCGATACCCGCATCCGAAGCACTCGCGATTTCGCTGGAACCCGCGAGCGTGAACGACTGCAGTGGGTGGTGCCCCCCTCCGCTCGGCACCACTCCACTGCAGCCTGTTCATCGGGTTCGTTCAGGTCGGTCTGAAGCCATGGGGGTGAATTCAGGTCGATGGATCGGCGAGAGCCCGCACAATCCGTACATCCGAACCACCCGGGCGATCTGGTCAGGCGGCCATCGCCTGGTCGAGCTCGACGGTGGCATGCCAGCAGTCCGAGCCACGGACGCACATCGTGACGACCCCGCGGCACGCGGTCATCGAGGGATCCTCCCAGCCGATGGTGACCAGGGCACCGATCTCGATCGAGTGCAGGCTGGTGCCGTGCAGTCGACCGTCATGGAGCCTGAGTTCCCGGAGCTCGTGCATCTGACCGAAGCACTCCCCGGCAAGGCGGAACAGGGTGGCCTGGCCGACCGGAGCATGGCCGGACTGCCGCCGGGGGAAGATCCGCATCCCGTCCACCACCGTCACGGTGGGTGCCTCGAACAGTTCGGGACCGGTAATCACGTGGTCCCCGGCCGGGGTCGTTTCGTTGATCGCGAGCGTGGTCATCTGGAGTACCTCGGGGTCGGGTCGGCCCCCATGGCCGACGGACCGTACTTGTCGGATGATCAAAAGGGCGGTTTGAGTGATTTGGCCCATTTGGTTCGATTTTTCAGGTCCCAGAGCCCGTGGCCGGCGGGATACCGCGGGAAATGCCACCCTCCCCCCCACTTGGGTACCATGGGACGATCGAACCCAGAAGGTCGTACCCCATGATCAACATCCACCCATTCGCCGCGGAACGGCCACGGAGCGAGGACGCCGACCGAATCGCGTCGGTGCCCTACGACGTGGTCTCGACCGCGGAGGCTCGGGATCTCGCCGCGGGGGAGCCCGACTCGTTCCTTCGGGTGATACGGCCCGAGATCGAGCTCGGGGAGGATGTCGACCCGTATTCCGATGCGGTGTATCGACAAGGACGGATGAACCTCGATCGATTCCGTGAACGAGGCCTGCTGGTCGAGGACGAACAGCCCGGCGTCTACCTGTACAGGCTGGGCTGGCGTGGCACGACCCAGACCGGGATCGTGTGTTGCTGCGATGCCGCCCAGTACCGATCCGGACTCATCAAGAAGCACGAATTCACGCGACCGGAGAAGGAGGACGACCGGACCCGGCACCTGATGGCCTCCCGGGCGCACGCGGAACCCATCTTCCTCGCCTTCCACGACGACCCCGGGATCGCTTCATTGGTCGCGGGGGACACCGGGCGGGATCCGGACTGCGCCTTCACCGCGGTGGACGGGGTCCGGCATGAATGCTGGAGGGTCGGGGATCCGGATCGATACGTGGAGGCCTTCGCCGGGCTGGACTCGATGTACATCGCGGATGGTCACCATCGGTCGGCGGCCGCGGCCAGGGCCGCTGAGGAATGCATGAGGGGGAATGCGGGTCACGACGGGAACGAGGAATACAACCGCATCCTCGCGGTCTGCTTCCCCGCCGGTGACCTGAACATCCTCCCCTACAACCGGGTCGTCCGGGACCGTGCGGGGCTCGAACCTGAAGGACTGATCGACCGGATTCGGGACATCGGGACCGTGTCCCCGGCGGAGGACGGCACCCCGGACTCACGGGGTGAATTCCGGATGTGGGTCGGGGACTCGTGGCATTCGGTGGTGATCGACGACTCGAGGATCGACCACGAGGACCCCGTGGAATCACTCGACTGCGCCCTGCTGCAGTCCCTCGTCCTGGATCCCATCCTCGGGATCGAGGATCCGAGGACCGACCGGAGAATCGAGTTCGTCGGCGGGATACGATCACTCGAGGAGCTCGTTGAACGGGCAGGCACGGATGGCGTTGCCTTCTCGATGCACCCGACCTCCATGGAGGAACTCCTCTCGGTGGCGGACAGCGGGCGGACCATGCCCCCCAAGTCGACATGGTTCGAGCCGAAACTCAGAAGCGGACTCTTCGTCCACAGATTTTGAAGGACCCCATGCGAATACTCATTGCAGACAAGTTCGAGTCACTTGGACTGGAAGCCCTCGAGAGCAGGAAGTTCGAGGTGATCCTGGAGCCCGAGCTGGACGCCGGAAGCCTGCCCGCACGGCAGGCGGAGCTCGGTGCGCAGGTCATCGTGGTCCGATCGACCAAGGTCAGCGCCGCCTGCATCGAGGCCTCGCAGGACCTCGCTCTGGTGGTCCGGGCGGGTGCCGGTTACGACAACATCGACCTGCCCGCGGCAAGCTCGCACGGGGTCTTCGTGGCCAACTGCCCGGGCAAGAACTCGCTGGCGGTGGCCGAACTCGCCTGGGGCCTGATCATCGCCTGCGACCGGCGCATACCGGACCAGGTCGTCGACCTCAGGAATGGCGACTGGAACAAGAAGGAGTTCTCGCAGGCATCGGGTCTGGCGGGACGCACCCTCGGCATCCTCGGCGCCGGCCGCATTGGTCGGGCGATGATCGACCGGGCCAAGGCGTTCGGCATGGAGGTCGCGGTCTGGGACAGGTTCCTCGATGAGGAGATGGCGTACGATCTCGGGGTCACCCAGTGCAAGAACCTGATCAACCTCGCCAAGATGAGCCACGTGATCTCGATCCACGTGGCCGCGGTCGAGGAGACCCGGTATCTCATCAACGACAAGTTCGTGGACGCGATGCGACCGGGATCGATCCTGGTGAACACCAGCCGCGGGTCGATCGTCGACGAGGACGCACTCAGGAAGGGCATCCGGGAGAAGGGCATCCGGGCCGGACTCGACGTGTTCGCGGACGAACCCTCGGGCGGCAAGGGTGAATTCAGCTCCGGCATCGTCGGGGAGCCCGGAGTCTACGGCACCCACCACGTGGGCGCCTCGACCAAGCAGGCCCAGGAATCGACCGCCATGGAAGCGGTCCGGATCATCAGCTCCTATCGCGACACGGGTGACGTCCCGAACTGCGTGAACAAGTCCAGCGCCAGTCGTGGGGCGGCCCTGCTGACGGTCCGCCACCTGAACCAGCCCGGGGTGCTGGCCAAGGTGTTCGACATCCTGAGCCGTTCCGCGGTGAACGTGGAGGAGATGGAGAACCTCATATACGAGGGCGGCAAATCCGCATGCGCGCGCATCCAGGTGGGCAAGTCACCCTCCATGAACGACATCGAGGCCATCGAGAGCGAGCACGCGGTGCTCGGGATCTCGGTGTCCAGCATGGACTCAGGCAAGGAGCAGCTGTGAGCCAGACCCAATCAGCCAACGACGCGGTCGACACCCTGTCGAACACCGAACGAACCTACAACTTCTCCGCCGGCCCCGCGGTCCTCCCGGAAGAGGTGCTTCGACAGGCCCAACGAGACCTCTGGGACATCGACGGGACCGGCATCGGGGTGCTCGAGCACAGCCACCGCGACGCGACCATCGACCGGGTCTTCGAGGAGGCGGAGAAGGGCTGTCGCGAGCTCGCGGGGATCGGGGACGACCACGCGGTCCTGTTCCTGAGCGGCGGTGCCTGCCAGCAGTTCGCGATGCTGGCCATGAACTTCCTGACTCCGGGACGGACGGGCGACTACCTGGTCACGGGGAACTGGGCCAGGACCGCTCGATCCTACGCCGACTCCTATGGAAGCACCCATGCCGCCTACGACGGGACGGATTGCGTCTTCGACCACGTACCCGCCCCGGAGGAGATCAGCTACTCGGACGACCCGGTATACGTCCACTACTGCAGCAACAACACCATCTACGGGACCAGCTACGCCGAACCCCCGCGGACGGAGGCGCCCCTCATCGCGGACATGAGTTCGGAGATGTTCTCCCGACCGTGGGACTACTCGGCGCATGCGATGACCTATGCCTGCGCCCAGAAGAACCTGGGACCAGCCGGGGGTTCGTGCGTGATCATCTCCCGGGAACTGCTTGAACGAACGAACCAGGGCCTGCCCAAGATCTTCCGGTACGAGGACCACGTCGCCAAGGGATCGCGGCTCAACACCCCCCCCGTGTTCACCGTCTACATGATGGGCCTCGCCTTCCGCTGGATCAGCGAACAGGGCGGGGTCGACCAGATGGCGAGCAGGAACCGCGAGAAGGCCGGCCTGATCTACGATGCGATCGACGGCTCCGGCGGGTTCTGGATCCCTCACGCCCGGGAGGATTCGAGGTCGATGATGAACATCAACTTCAGGACCACCGATCCGGAACTCGACAAGCGGTTCATACAGGAAGCCCACCAGCACGGGATGAGCGCCCTGAAGGGACACCGCAGCGTGGGTGGAATGCGCGCTTCGGTGTACAACGCGTTCCCGAGGCAGGGATGCGTGCAGCTGGCCGAGATGATGCGGGAGTTCGCGCGGACCAACGGCTGATCAGTCCTGCTCGGCACCTTCCACCGATCCGTCGGTACGGGACTCCCGGATGTCCAGCATCTGCTGGTAGATCGCTCCGAAGAGTTCCTGCAGCTTGGCCTTCTGGTCGGCGCCGAGGTCGGGTCGTCGTCGGGCGGCGGCGATGCTCATGAGGGCCTCCCGGACGTCGCCGGAGTCCATCAGGTCGATCTCCTGGGGCGTGAAGGCCGGGATGGGAGGTGGTTCGGGCTGCCCCTGTCGATCCAGCTTCGCGGAGCCGTCCGCCGTGCTCGAGAGGGCACGCATCCGGCTCATGGCCGCCTCGTACTGGTCGTCAAGGGTGGACCTCGAGGCGGACTCGACCTCGGACATGGTCCGGGCGCGCATGATCTCCAGCATGGCGGTCTGGAGCTGGAGGCGATTCATGGCCTCGATCTGGGCGGCCGAGTATCCGGGGACGGCCGGTGGCGTCCCGGTGCCGATCCGATCGATCGCGCGTCCGATTCCCGACTGTTCGCGCATTCGTTCGGCGAAGGTCCGCTGGGCCCGGTCGGCGGTTGCGGGTGAAGCGGACTCGTCAGGTTGCCGGCGCTCGTAGACCACGCTGACCAGGAGCATCTCCTCGTTGTTGCCGGGAACCGTCACGTACACGTCGCAGATCATGGTGTCCTTGCCGGGGAACCTGAAGGCCTGCCGATAGCTCGAGTTCATGCCGGTGGCGGGATCGACCTCCTCGCCGAGGAAGGTCAGGGTCCCGGTGGCCGGGTTCCACCGGCCGGAGGCATCCGTGAAGTAGTGGCCCATGGAATCGAGCCACAGCATGAAGTACTGCTCGCGACCCTTCCGGCTGTCGTACCCGAGGAGTCCCACGCTCTCGGTCGGGGGATCCTGCTCGGTGCTGGTCGAGCGCATCTCGATGAACCGACCACCGATGATGGGCTTGATGGTGGTCGTCCCCGTCCCGCGAAGGAGCGGCATCTCGGGCATGGACATCTGCAGCACGTAGGACCATTCACCCACCAGGTCGGTCAACAGGGCGTGCTCCGGGGTCGGCTGGGTCGACCGCATGGCCTGGGCCATGACCTCATGCAGCGAGGAAGGGTGGCTGCCCGAGGCATGCTGGGCCGGGGCGAGCTGGCCGCAGAACAGGACCGAGACGAGGGTGGCCATGAGTCGTAGGGGCATGGGTACTCCAATCAGGGGTGAGGATACACCATCAGCGTTCGCCAGCGACCACCATCCGGGCCTCGCTGCGGACCATGGGCAGGTAGCCGCCGCCGAAGAGGACGAGGTGGTTGAGGGCATGATACAGCCTGTAGCAGGCAAGCCTCCGGGGATCGGGGTCGAAACCGGTGAGGTCCAGGTACCGCTCGAAGAAGGCTCCGGGGAACCCACCGAACAGCTGCATCATCGCGATGTCCGCGAGGGGATCGCCGTGGTACGGGGCGGGGTCGATGAGCGCCATCCGGCCATCATCGCCAGGCAGGACGTTTCCCGACCAGAGGTCGCCGTGCAACAGGGCCGGTCGACATCCGACGAGCACCTCGTCGAAGCACGCGATCGCGTCGAGGACCACCGCTCGATCGGGTCCCTCGAGGCCCGAGGCCTCGAGGAGCGGGCCGTGGCGCTGTACGCGATTGAACCTGGACCAGTCGTCGTCCCATCGGTTCGACTGGGGCGTGGCGCCGAGGTGGTTGTCGATCTCGAACCCGCAGCGCGGCCCCGTGGCCTGCAGGTGGAGGTTCGCGAGGCTGGTGGCGAAG